>JAZUHQ010000262.1:0-4414 GCA_045641805.1 Lachnospiraceae bacterium | reverse complement strand
TATCGTCAGACTTGAGAGGAATGATTTTTTATGAAGTACGGTTATTTTGATGATAGCAAGCGAGAGTATGTCATTACACGTCCGAACACACCGATGCCATGGGCCAACTATCTGGGGGATCCTGAGTATGGGGCACTGATCTCCGGCAATGCAGGCGGTTACAGCTTTGCAAAGTCCGGTGCCAACGGACGTATTCTGCGTTACGTGTTCAACCAGTTTGACCAGCCGGGACGCTATATTTATCTGAGAGACAACGACAGCAAAGACTACTGGTCCGCTTCCTGGCAGCCGGTAGGCAAGGATCTGGAGGTTTATAAGAGCACCTGCAGACATGGTATGGGCTATACGGTGATCGAGGCAGACTATGCAGATATCCACAGTGAAGCCTGCTACTATGTGCCATATAACTGTGCTTATGAAGTATGGGAACTGACTGTGACCAACAAGGGTCAGACAGACAGGTCCCTGACAGTGACGGGCTATGCGGAATTTACGAATGTGGGCAACTATGAGAATGACCAGATCAATCTCCAGTATTCTCAGTTTGTCACAAGAACCTTATTCAAAGGCAACCGTATCGTTCAGCAGATCCACGGCAACCTGGATGCTTCCGAAGAAGATGTGGATAACAAAGATGTGACAGAGCGCTTCTTTGGTCTGGCAGGCGGTCCTGTGGCTTCCTACTGTGGTGATAAAAAGGCCTTCCTCGGTGGATACAGACAGTACGGAAACCCTCTGTCGGTGGAAAAAGGTGATCTTGGCGGCGTGCTCAACTACTGTGAAAACAGCTGCGGTGCACTGGCATCCGTGATCACACTGAAACCGGGCCAGACAAAGACGATCGCCTTTATTCTGGGCGAGAAGAAGGATCCGGAAGTTTCCAAGATCGTGGCTTCCTATGAAGATACACAGGCGGTCTGTGAGAAAGAGATCGCAGAACTTAAGAAGGTATGGTACAGTCGTTTCGATGCTCTTCAGGTGAAAACACCATGTGCAGAGTTTGACACCATGCTCAATACATGGAATCCTTACAACTGTTTCATGACCTTTATCTGGTCCCGTGCCGCTTCCTTTATTTACTGTGGTCTCCGTAATGGTTATGGTTATCGTGATACGGTTCAGGACATCCAGGGAGTGATCCATCTGGCACCTGAGATGGCTGCCGAGAAGATCCGCTTCATGCTGTCTGCTCAGGTCCATCATGGCGGCGGTCTTCCACTGGTTAAGTTTACACATAATGCCGGTCATGAAGATACACCGGAGAACGAGTCCTATGTGAAAGAGACAGGTCATCCTGCTTATCGTGCGGATGATGCTCTCTGGCTCTTCCCAACGGTTTATAAATATGTAGCGGAGACAGGTCATATCGATTTCTTAAAAGAAGTGATTCCATTTGCCGATAAGGACCAAGGTAGTGTCTTCGAACATCTGAAGCGTGCTCTGAATTTCTCCAGAGAGCATCTTGGACCACACGGTATGCCGGCAGGACTTTATGCGGACTGGAATGACTGTCTGAGACTTGGCGCAAATGGTGAGTCCGTATTCGTTGCCCTGCAGTTCTACTACGCTTACACGATTCTTGGCCTCTTTGCAAAGGCCCTGGGTCAGGAGGATTATGCGGCATGGCTTGCCGGTGAACAGGAGGTACTTGGCAGACTGATCAATGATAAGTGCTGGAACGAGGACCGATTCATCCGCGGCTTTACAGAAGCTGGTGAAACCATCGGTCACAGAGAGAATCCTGAAGCTAACATGTGGCTGAACCCACAGAGCTGGGGTGTCATCAGCGGACTGGCCAGTGAAGTGCAGGCAGAAAAATCCATGCAGCAGGTCTATGAACGACTGAATACAAAGGCCGGTGCGATCCTGATGGATCCACCATTCCATGCACATGCATTTGAAGGTGCGCTGGCTGTGATCTATAATGCCGGTGCCAAAGAAAATGCCGGTGTCTTCTCTCAGTCACAGGGATGGCTGGTACTTGCAGAAGCACTCCTGGGACATGGAGACAGAGCCTTCACCTACTTCAGTGAGAATGCTCCATCCATGCAGAATGACATGGCAGAGATCAGAGGCATTGAGCCTTACTGTTATGGTCAGTTTACAGAGGGTAAACACAGTCCTCACTATGGACGCTCCCATGTTCACTGGCTGACAGGTACAGCCTCCACCATGATGGTCGGCTGTGTGGAAGGTATCCTTGGCCTCAGACCGGATCTGGGCGGTATCAAGATCGCTCCATCCGTTCCAAAGGACTGGGATCAGTTTGAAATCAGCAAGACCTTCAGAGGCAAGCATCTGCATATCGTCGTTAAAAACCCTGAAGGTAAAGAGAGTGGATACAGGCAGATGGTCCTCAATGGTCAGATATTGGAAAGCAATTATATTCCTGAAGAAATGCTGAAAGCCGAGAACGAGATCCTGCTGACAATGTAAATAGAGAGAAAACGCGAGAAACCCCTGAGGACAGGTGGCCATTTGATGGCATGTGTCTTCAGGGGTTTTGTTTTACTAAACTTTTTGTTTAAAACTGCTTGACATTGAAAAAAGTTAATATATAATAAATTTGTTTAGTAAAACTGAACTTTATGTTCAATAATATACAACTCACAAAAAGGAGGCGACACTGTGGATATCGGTGGCAAGATTAAGACACTGCGTGTGAAAAACGGTCTGACACTTGAAGAGTTAGCGAACCGCAGTGAACTGACAAAAGGATTTCTGTCACAGGTGGAAAGAGACCTGACATCCCCTTCCATCGCGACATTGGAAGATATATTGGAAGCCCTCGGCACAACACTGGGAGAGTTTTTCTCAGAGGAGAAGGACGAGAAGATCGTGTTCACGGACAAGGACTACTTTGTGAACGAACAGGATGATTACGATGTTTCTTTTATCGTTCCAAATGCACAGAAAAACAGTATGGAACCGATCATCATCAAGCTGCATAAAGGCTGTGATTCACAGAGCTACGGTCCATCAGAATGCGAAGTCTTCGGTTATGTCCTTCAGGGAAAGATCGAACTTCACTACGGCAAGGAAGTCCACGTGGTTAAAAAAGGACAGACATTTTATTTCAAAAACAATCGCGAGCATTTCCTGCGTAATGCATGGGACTCAGAGGCGAAAGTATTATGGATCACAAATCCACCATCATTTTAAACTTAGGGAGGACGACTGTTAGATGGAAAAACTGATCGAGCTTAAAAATCTGACAAAAAACTTTGATGATCTCCAGGTATTAAAGGGTATCAATCTGGACATTCATCAGAATGAATTTCTGACACTGCTGGGTCCTAGTGGATGCGGTAAGACAACGACACTTCGTATTATCGCAGGCTTTGAAGAAGCCAGCGGCGGTGAAGTTTTATTTGACGGTATTGATATTTCCAAGGTGCCTGCTTACAAACGTGAGGTCAACACGGTTTTCCAGAAGTATGCACTCTTCCCTCACATGAATGTTTATGACAATGTTGCCTTCGGCTTAAACATTAAAAAGATGGACAAGGCAGTCATCAAAAACAAGGTAGAGCGTATGCTTGGCCTGGTTGGTCTTGAAGGCTACGGTCCAAGAGACGTCAACATGCTCTCCGGTGGTCAGCAGCAGCGAGTTGCGATTGCAAGAGCACTTGTCAATGAACCTAAGGTCCTGCTTCTCGATGAGCCTCTGGGTGCGCTGGATGCCAAGCTTCGTAAGGAGATGCAGACAGAGCTCAAGAAGATCCAGAAGGAGATCGGTATCACCTTCATCTTCGTTACCCATGACCAGGAAGAAGCACTGACCATGTCCGATACCATCGTTGTTATGAAGGATGGCCTGATCCAGCAGATCGGTTCCCCTACAGATATCTACAACGAACCTGAAAACCGTTTCGTTGCTCAGTTCATCGGTGAGTCCAACCTGATCGAGGGTACTATGATCAAGGACTACCTGGTAGAGTTCGATGGCATTCAGTTTGAATGTGTGGATAAGGGCTTCCCTGAAAATTCTCCTGTAGACGTTGTCATCCGTCCTGAGGATCTGGACATTATCAAACCTGAAGATGCCAAGCTGACAGGTGTGGTTAAGTCCGTCGTATTCAAGGGTGTTCATTATGAGATCATCGTTTCCTGTGAGAAGCGTGATTATATCGTTCATACAACCGATTACTCAGCACCTGGTCTTGAAGTAGGTCTTACACTGACACCGGATGATATTCACGTTATGTGGAAGGCGGAAATTACACGATGAAACAGTTCAAGCGATTAACCATTCCTTACTATGTATGGTGTCTGATCTTTATTGTGGTTCCGCTTGTCCTGATCGCACTCTATGCGCTCACCAACAGCGGCAACTCTGTTCTGACACTGAATTTCACTCTGGATAACTTTGCCAAGATCTTCGAGGCAACTTATATCAAGGTATTTATCAAGT
>JAZUHQ010000261.1:0-4708 GCA_045641805.1 Lachnospiraceae bacterium | reverse complement strand
CCTACTGGAGCGCAAGAACTCGTTACTTTCTGCGATTCTTACCTCTAAGAGAAAAAATCATCATAAGCGTTACCTGTTACCTCGTTTTTCGTGAAATTCTCGATTTGCAGAAAGCGTAACTTGTAACCCGTAACCGACAATGATTTTCACTTTGCAAAACCTATCTGTCTATCACGAACCTTATATATAATAGTAATAAATAATGAATATAGTTCATATAACATTGAGTTATAAACGAGGTACATATGGATACAAATCTTTCTTTGTTCAAGATCTTTCTTGAAGTTGCAGAAGCCGGCAGTATTTCAGGCGCAGCCAAAAAGCTTTTCATCAGTCAGCCGGCCATCAGTAAATCGATCAGTAATCTTGAAGAAAATATGAATACAACACTTTTTCAGAGAAATTCCAGGGGAGTGTCTCTGACCGATGAAGGTCAGCTCCTCTACCAGCACGTTGTAGAAGCCTTCCGTACTTTGGAAGCCGGCGAGCTTGAGATCCAGCGCTACAAGGATCTGGGCATCGGTCATCTGAATATCGGTGTCAGCACTACGCTCTGCCGTTTCATTCTTCTTCCATATCTGAGTGGATTTATTCAGCAGAATCCACATATCAGCATCAACATTCAGTGCCAGTCCACCAATCAGACACTGGAACTCCTCCAGGAGGGTACGATCGATATCGGTGTCGTTGCCAGACAGTCTCAGATGAAAAATATGGATTTCTATTCCTACGGCGAGATCGAAGATATCTTCGTCGCTACACCGGACTACCTGAAACATCTGAAAGAAAGAATGGTCGGTGACCCTGAAAACGGTTATGACATTCTCAATGAAGGTACAGTGATGCTTCTGGATAAGGGCAATGCCACCCGTCAGTTCATTGACTATTTTATAGAAGAAAACCATATCCATCCGGCCAACCTGATCGAGATCACGACCATGGATCTGCTGATGGAGTTTGCAAGAACAGGCCTTGGTATCGCCTGTGTCATCAGTGACTTCGTCAAGGACGATATCGCCAGAGGTGACCTGATCCAGATTCCAACCCATCAGGCACTTCACCACCGTGAGATTGGATTTGTCTGGGGCACCAAGCATACCCCTCACCGTTCACTGCGTTCCTTCATCGACTATATCGAGTCCGATCCGTTAACAAATAATCATAACTAATCACAACTAAAAAGCAAAAACACATCATGATCGGATGAATAAGATCATGATGTGTTTTTGTTTTCAGGTGTGTCTCCGCCCTCAAGGCATTGCCACTTCCAGATCATACATTTCTATATCCAGGATTGCCTGGCCATCACAGTTAAAATCAATGCGATCCGCACCCAGTGGTGTATAGATCACGCTCGATACCGCTTGCCCGCCATCATTGACAAAAATCTCAAGGCTGTAACGGTCCATAATGATTCTCAGCTTGATCTGACCCTTGTTCACACAGACAGGCACCTCCCGCACATTGACGATATCGAAAGCCAGCCTACTCTGACTTCTGTCCACTCTCAGAACATTTGTGACCGGATTTAAATGAATGGACGTCTTATGCTCATCATCCGCCGCCACATAAATCTCAAACGACCGATAGCTATCCGCTTCACCTGGTCTGATGCTGACAGTCATATCCACATATCTGCCCCGGATACCAGGCAGAATCGTCTTCCCATGCACAAGGGCATTTCTGCAATTCCTTTGATGGGTTCTGCACTTTTCCAGTTCCCTGACAGGCACCTGGATCAGTCTTCCGTTTCGGATATGGAGTTCTCGCGGAATCGTCATCTGACCCATAAACCGCATCTCACCCGGATGGGCGCCTGCTGTTTCCCAGTTCTGCATCCAGCCGATCATGACCCGTCTGCCATCCAAAGTCTCCAGCGTCTGAGGCGCATAAAAATCCAATCCGTAGTCAATCGCCTGAACATAGTCTCTCTTCAGATGATAGCTTTCTCTATCCAGCTGGCCTATCATGCAGATGTTGGCATTTCCGGGATGGAATTCCAAACCTATCGCACGCATCTCCTGAGGATTGACAAGCATCACATCCTGGCCATCTAAACGAAAGAGATCCGGGCACTCCCACATCTTTCCATACTGGTTGTTGCAGGATGCCACCTTGCTGACAAACTCCCAGTGAATCGCATCGACGCTCCGATAGAGTAAAATGGCACCACTCGTATCCTCGCTTCGATTTCCAACCACGCACCAGTAAAGGCCATCCTCTCTCCAGATATGAGGATCTCTGAAATCATGGGGGCTTCCGCCTTCAGGAATCTGATCAGCACCTATGACAGGATTACCCTCATATTTCACATAGTTGATGCCATCCCCAATAGCAAGACACTGCGTCTGATAATCAACATTCTGGCCATTTTCAAGGACTCTGCGAACCCCGGTATACAAGAGAAGGTGTCTTCCATCCGGCATTTCCAGAGCCCCTCCTGAAAAAACGCCGCCATGATCATAAGGCTGATCCGGTGCCATTGCGACAGGGAGTCTCTCCCAATGGATGAAATCTTTGGTTTTCACATGGCCCCAGTGCATGGGGCCCCATTTCGTATCATAAGGATGATACTGATAAAACAGATGATATTCTCCTTTATAGGCTGCAAAACCGTTTGGATCATTGATCCAGCCAATACCGCCGGTCACATGAAATCTCGGTTGCTCATCGGCTGTAAGCGGAATATACGTCTTTTCATAATCTCTTGCTCTCTGCAAAACCTCACTGACCATCTCTATCCCCCACTCTTTTTCTTATCACCATCTTCACGCTTTCCATCTCGAAATGCAAGACCCGGCAGGCCGTAAAACAAAAAATGAGATTTCTCTCGGAATCTCATTTTTTGAATGCGCTGCATTTCGATATAGATAGATGGGATGGATCATTCTTTCTCTTCCCAGAAATTCACCGGTTCATAATCCTGGAGCTGAGCCAGGAATCCTTTTGCTTCCAGCTGCTGCTGGATGATATCCAAAATAGCCTCGGTATCGGCCAGCACAGTATGATAATGATAACCGGAAGTCACGTTCATCAGCAAACTGGACTTGCCTGATGCGATCTCTTCCATAAACATCTGGATATCCAGACGGGATTTGATATTCATTTCTGCTTTAAGCACACCATAAATCTTATGGTAGACAAAAACATCCTTGACGATGCCGCCGTAGTCTGTAAATAGTTTCAGCTCTTCTGCCACCTGTTCATCTGTATGATGCACCTTAAAGACGCGGCTGACCTTCTGCTTATTCTGAAGCAGATAGCCGTTGTTGGTGGAGATGATCTCATTGCCCTCTGCACGCAGCAAGGCAATATCCTGTACAATGATCTGACGGCTGACGCTCAGCTGTTTGGCAAGTGCGATTCCGGAGATGGCCGTGTCACTGGCACTCAATAGACGAATGATAGCTTCTCTTCTCTCTTTTCCCTTCACCGAAATCACTCCTTTCCTCTTCGATAGAGGTTAATAAACTCTACCCCATTATCATATCTGTTTTCTGCCTTTTTTTCAACCCAATATGACAACAAAACAGACAGCAGTCAAAAAAATACCAGACAGCAGTCCATTCAGCTGTCAGCAAAAAAAGTGGCACAAGGTCTTTCCTTGTACCACTTTCAATGAATGAATCGTTATTCCAAATTAGTTGTTGATGAGCTTGCTGCTGCCATCGTTCCAGCTGTAAAGCTTTCTGATCTCAGCACCAACCTTCTCTGATGGATGCTCTGCAGCGAGCTTTCTCATCGCTCTGAAGTGAACCTGCTTACCAGCATCGGACATATCAAGAAGGAACTCTTTTGCGAAGGAACCATCCTGGATATCGGAAAGGATCTTCTTCATAGCCTTCTTTGTCTCGTCTGTGATGATCTTTGGACCTGTGATGTAGTCGCCGTACTCAGCTGTGTTGGAGATAGAGTATCTCATACCAGCGAAACCGGACTCGTAAATAAGGTCAACGATCAGCTTCATCTCATGGATACACTCGAAGTATGCGTTTCTTGGGTCGTAACCAGCCTCTGTAAGAGTCTCGAAACCAGCCTGCATAAGCGCACAAACACCACCACAAAGAACTGCCTGCTCACCGAAGAGGTCTGTCTCTGTCTCAATTCTGAATGTTGTCTCAAGTACGCCTGCTCTTGCGCCACCGATACCTGCAGCGTAAGCAAGTGCAAGATCCTGTGCCTTACCTGTAGCATCCTGATGTACAGCGATCAGACAAGGTGTACCCTTACCAGCAACATACTCACTTCTTACTGTGTGGCCTGGTGCCTTTGGAGCGATCATTGTTACGTCAACATATGCTGGTGGTACGATTGCACCAAAGTGAATGTTGAAACCATGAGCGAACATAAGCATGTTACCCTCTTCAAGGTTTGGCTCGATATCTTCAGCGTAAAGCTTAGCCTGCTTCTCATCGTTGATAAGGATCATGATGATGTCAGCCTTCTTTGCAGCTTCAGCAGCTGTGTAAACTTCAAAACCGTCAGCCTCAGCCTTAGCCCAGCTCTTGGAACCTTCGTAAAGACCGATAACAACGTTCTGGCCGGACTCTCTAAGGTTCTTTGCATGTGCATGACCCTGGGAACCGTAACCGATAACTGCAATTGTCTTGCCTTCTAATAAAGAAACATTACAATCCTGCTCATAAAAAATCTTCAGCATAATTATTCCTCCTGCTAAATATAAATAGGTAAATGAGATTATTCCCTG
>JAZUHQ010000260.1:0-3362 GCA_045641805.1 Lachnospiraceae bacterium | reverse complement strand
TTTGGTCAAGAAAAACATTGGCTGTTTTTTCTCTTCCCGTTTTACTTGGTTTTTGTTCTTAAAAATCTCTACTTTTAGAAATTTTCGGGATTGTTCTATTGTTCAGTTTTCAAAGAGCTTGTCGCTCTCGCAAGCGACTTCACTATATTATCACAGCCGTCTGTTTCTGTCAACAACTTTTTTATATTTTTTTAAGAAGTTGTTTTTGAACTTTTCAGCTTTTGATTGGTTAGTGGCTGTCTCGCTGACAGCTTGTTTATAATAACACCGCAAAAAGGGAATGTCAACACCTTTTTTAAAACTTTTTTTGTTGGCCTGATTCTGCAAAACAAATGCCTTCGCCTTCTCTCAGACTGCCCATTTCCCTGTTTCTTCTATATATAAAAAAAGTCCTCAGATGAGGACTTTTTTTACATGTCTTCTACATGTTTTCCGGTATTTATCTCTGATGCTCCATCGCATACTTTCTTGCGTTTTCCACAAGCTTTGCAAAAAGCTTGTTCATTTCCGGATTGGAATCGATCAGATTCTCAGGATGCCACTGAACGCCAAATCTCCAGCCATCTTCATCTTCGATACCTTCAATGATACCATCCAGTGTTCTGGCTGTGATACGCATACCTTCACCCAGTCTTTTAACAGCCTGATGATGAAGAGAATTGGTCTTATGTGGACCTGCTCCGAGAATCTCTGCAAGATGTGTTCCTTCCTCCACAACGACTGTATGTGTCAGATAAGTTCTGTCCAGCTTCTGAAGATGCTGAAGGACACCTTCTCCGGATTCCCTGACATCCTGCCAGAGACTGCCTCCGGTCAGGACATTCAACACCTGAATACCTCTGCATAAGCCAAACATAGGCAGACCAAGCTTCATCGCTTCCTTACCTGCATTCAGCCATGCTTCATCTATATGTGGCTCGATCGTGCCCAGTACCTGTCTTGGTTCTTCCCCATAGTACCATGGATGGACATCCGAACCACCCGGGAACAGTAAACCATCGCACATGCTGACAGCTGCTGCCGGATCATCCAAAAGTTCATTATATGGAATAATGATCGGAACGCCACCATTTCTTCTGACAGACTCTACATTAGCCGTACTCGTGATTGAAAACTCATACTGCATGTATGCAGGGTTTGTGGACCACTTTGTTGAACCTACAATTCCTATAATCGGTTTATTACCGTACATTTTTTAACCTTCTTCCTGTTATAGAACCTACCCCCAAGATAGCTCTATACATTCTTTTTCTTCTCCGGTTTTTAACCTAAAATGTCCTGACGCATAATGTGACGGATTCTCTCGGCGTCAAGGTTACGAATGACTTCGCATGCAAGTGCTGTTGCGGCCTCAAGATCTGCCTTAGCGCAGAAATTGTAATGGCTGTGTACATAACGGCTTGGAACACCCAGAACAAGTACAGGCACTGCTTTGTGTGTCAGATGAATCTTACCGGCATTGGTGCCGCCGCCACGTCTGACGGTCTCCTGGTATGGGATACCGCACTTATTGGCAAGCTCGATCGCATACTCCATAAATGCAGGATTAGATACATAACTGGCATCTCTTCTGCGGATCTGCACGCCCTGTTTCATGCGTCCCTGAGATACATTTGTGCTGAAGAAGAAATCATCACTTGGAGAACCCTCAAATACGATCGCCATATCCGGATTCACGATCTGTGCAGTCACTTCTGCACCTCTTGTGCCTACCTCTTCCTGTGCGGCAAAAGCGCCAACCACATTGACAGGCAGTTTATCTCTGTCCGGATAGAGCTGCTTCATTGTATCAACGATACATGCGCATCCGGCACGGTTATCAAAGGCCTTACCGAAGCAGATCTCATGCTCCGGATCATACTCAAACTTCACATCCGGCATGATCGGATCACCGATGGAAATGCCGAAGCTCTGAATGACTTCTTCTCTGCAAGTTGCACCAACATCAATGTATGTTGTCTCGATGGCAAGATTATGATTGTTTCTCTCCTGATCCGTCATGAAGTGGACAGGTTTTGCAATAATGATACCTTTCACATATTTACCGGCTCTTGTTCTGATGACAACGGAATGGGCAGGAAGGTTGGACATGGACCAGCCGCCCAGTGTCAGAATACTGAGAAGACCATTGTCCAGGATCGCCTGAACCATAAAACCACACTCATCTGTATGGGCATCCAGCATGAAGACAGGTTTGTCTGCCTGTGCACCCGGCATTCTCGCATACAGGTTGTTCATTGCATCATTCTTGATATCAAACTCAGGACAATAGCCTGCGATTGTACGGATCACTTCCTCCTCGAAGCCACTTGGACCGAACGCATCAGAGATCTTGCCAAACATTTTAATATCCATTCTATATTACTCCCTTGGTAAGTTTTTTATTTTGCCATGACACGGATCTTTCTTCTTTTTAACAGTACCACACTTGTTCCATGTCGCTCTTTTTCTCTTCTCTCGACTTACCGTGATTAATATACCACAAAACAATGGGCGGTTACAATATCCATCCACTTGTTCGTTACAATTCTATTTGTAAAAGTATCGACCGCTGTCATGCCCGGATAGAAGGACATCTGGTAAGCTCTCTTCCAGTCTTTGAAGGTCACTTCATAGGTAAAAGTTTCCGGCATCTCGATCTTATTCTCTTTCAGGTCTTTGGAGAGTGCGGCTTTGACACCTCTGCGGATACGATCCTCAACCACTTCCTTGGATACGCAGATCGTCGCTCCGCCCACACCGCTCTTTGTGACCGCTGTCTCGATCCCAGGCACCATTTCTTTGGCCAGTCTGCAGATCTCCGCATCACCGGCGATAAAAAGAACAGGCACGCCATGGGAGGCTGCTGTATAGCTGTTTAACATGAACTCGCTCATGTAGTGATCGTTCAGCTTGATATAGAGGCTGTTGCCTGTGGATGTATGGCTGATGTTAAAATTCGGATTACCTGCAGGCGCATGGTAACCGATATACATCACGCCGTCAAAGCTCTCGTCAATACCCCACATCATGTTGTAAGGATGACCGCTCTTACCTCTGATCAGTGTCACGTAGGATGGCATCTGATGAGGATCGATATTGCCTGCATCACCGTGACCATCTTTCACGACGATCTCGTCTGCACCCATCTCCCATGCCGCTTCACATGCAGCGACAACTTCATTTGTCATCTGCTGGGCAAAAGCCTTGTAGACCGCTTCGTTCTTGTGGCATTCAGGTCCGAGGGCCACGCCTGCGCAGCCTTCAATATCTGCACTGATAAAAATCTTCATTGGAAAATCTCCTTTTCAATCATTTTCATTGAAAAAATGACAGGCGACGAAGAGGCGCAGGCCGCAGCCTGCACCTCTCTCATCGTTTTT
>JAZUHQ010000259.1:0-2578 GCA_045641805.1 Lachnospiraceae bacterium | reverse complement strand
CTTTTTTTGTCATTTCTTTTGCCTCTTTTTGGATTGATTTCTATATAGAATTGTATAGAAACTATTCGACAGGGTCAAATGATTCATCTTGAGAAAAACATGTAGTCTATCATCGATATTAATGAAGACTGTGATTTTTCGGGTATCACATTGCCAAATAATCGATGATAAATGCCATCGATAGAGTCTGGAAGCGTTTCGATAAAAAACAGCCCTTTCTTTCGAAAGAGCTGTGGCTATTAGTTTTCAAGTATTTTTTTGTTCTCATCCATGAATGTATTGACATCTTTGAATTCTCTGTAGACAGAGGCAAAACGGACATAAGCAACCTGATCCAGGTCTTTAAGCTTCTGCATGACGATCTCACCGATGGTCATCGTGGAAATCTCATTCTCTTCACGTGCATAGAGCTCGTTTTCAATCTCATCGACAACCGCACTGATCTTCGCGTAGGCAACCGGACGTTTATGACATGAACGAACGATACCGGCTTCGATCTTGGAACGATCGTAAGGCTCACGGTTATTGTCCTTCTTGATCACAATGAGTGGCAGTGTTTCAATCTTCTCAAAAGTCGTAAAACGTTTATGACAGGACGCACACTGGCGTCTTCTTTTAATCGCATTGCTGTCTTCTACGGGTCTGGAGTCAGTGACACGTGTATCTGAGTCACCACAAAATGGACATCGCATAAGGTTCCCTCCCTGAAATGGAATCGTATACAATTCATAGACTGGATGCCTTTGGCAGGCACCAAGAATCATTGAAAAGCTATCATATATTCAGTATAATAAAAAACAGGTGGAAGGTCAAACAGGAATTGACCGGAAGATACAGTCAGAGAGAAAGGTATCATCGCCGGAAATAGGAGAATAAAGCATGAAATTCAGACCATGTATCGATATACATAACGGAAAAGTGAAACAGATCGTAGGTGGCAGCCTTAAGGACGAGATGGATCAGGCCATTGACAACTTTGTGTCCGAACAGGATGGGGCCTGGTATGCGGATCTTTACAGAAAAGCAGATCTTAGAGGTGGCCATATTATTATCCTGAATCCAAAGACATCCCCTTTCTATGAAGAAGATCTGAGACAGGCCAGACTGGCCCTTGCCGCTTTTCCAAAGGGACTCATGATCGGCGGAGGTATCACAGCCGAGAACGCAGGCGATTTTATTGCCATGGGCGCTTCCCATGTCATTGTCACTTCCTATGTCTTTAAGGACGGCCGCATCGATTTTGATCATCTGAATGCCCTTGTGGAAGCAGTAGGAAAAGAACATCTGGTGCTGGATCTCAGCTGCAGAAAAAAGGATGATCAGTATTATATCGTAACTGACCGTTGGCAGAAATTCACGGATCATGTCGTGAACCTTGAGACGCTTGAACTGCTCAGAAACTACTGCAGTGAATATCTGATCCACGCTGTCGATGTGGAAGGTAAGGCAAGGGGCATCGAAGAACCTCTGGCGGCTCTTCTGGGCAGTTGGGATGGTATCCCGATTACCTACGCCGGTGGTGTGGGATCCATGGAAGATGTGGCGGTCCTTAAAAAGGCCGGACAGAACAGGCTGGATGTCACAATTGGCAGTGCCCTGGATCTCTTTGGCGGCAGCATTCCATTTGAAGTGGCGAAAGCCATCCGTTAGGAATTTTATACAGATATCAAAAATACCGCTGAGGTCAACCACAGCGGGATTTTTTACTCTCTGTTTTTTGAATCCATGAGAATGGTGACAGGGCCGTCATTGAGAAGGGAGACCTTCATGTCAGCACCGAACTCGCCTTCCTCTGTGTGGAAACCAAGCTTTCGGCATTCTTCGATGAATTTCAGGTACATACCTTTTGAAAATTCAGGGGCACCGGCATTGGTGAAACTTGGTCGATTGCCTTTTTTGGTACTTGCAAAGAGGGTAAACTGAGAGACGATCAGAAGTGAACCGCTGACATCCTTTAAGGCAAGGTTCATTTTGCCGTTTTCATCTTCAAAAACACGAAGACCTGTGATCTTCTTGAGAAGATAGGCCATATCTTCATCGGTATCTTCGTTGGCAACGCCTAATAAAACAAGAAAGCCTTTGCCGATACTGCCGATGATCTGACCATCGACTTTGACACTGGCTTCAGATACTCTCTGGATAACTGCACGCATATGTGAACTCCTTTAAATAAATATCTTTTGAAAGTTTCATTCCTAATTAGGCATTATATCAGATTATATGATAAAATGAAATATCGAAACGAACTGACAACAATGGTTTTACTGACGGAGGCATTCTTTTGTTTCAGAAAATATTATCATGGTTTATTTTAGACTACGGCATTTTGTTTGGCCTTCTGATCATCCGAAAATCCTTGATGGACCGGCAGGAAATGCAGATGGAGCGGGGCAGTGGATGGGCCCAGGCCATCACGGAATTTATCGTCTATTTCCTTTCGACCATGGGCTTTCCTGATTTTGTGATGAATACACTGGTTTTCCAGAAAACAGGATGGGTGCGTGATAAGGTGATTCCGCCGACACTGGTTGCCGTCACGGTCACTCCAGGTGCGGTGATCGCTTGTGCTTATCTGCGA
>JAZUHQ010000258.1:0-5914 GCA_045641805.1 Lachnospiraceae bacterium | reverse complement strand
TCGATGGCGTCACTTCCATGCTCTACCTCAACCATGGCCTTGGCATCGACTTCGATCTGTCCAAGTATTTCTCCATGAATACCGATACAGAAGCCATCACTTACCTTCAGCTGGCCACAGACCTGATCCATGAGATCAATCCACATGCCCTGACGATCGCCGAAGATATGTCCGGTATGCCGGGTATGTGTTCCCCTACAGAAGAAGGTGGTATCGGTTTTGACTACCGTCTGGGTATGGGTCTTCCTGATATGTGGATCAAGATGGTCAAGGAACAGACCGATGACCAGTGGGATCTGGACAAAGTCTGGGGTTCCATGTGTCTCCGCGATGACAAGACCATCGCTTATGTAGAGAGCCACGACCAGGCCCTGGTTGGCGACCAGACCATGATGTTCCGTCTGGCCGGTCCTGCAATGTATACCGATATGGACAAAGCCTGTCACACACTGGTGATCGATCGTGCCACAGCCCTCCACAAGATGATCCGCCTTCTGACACTGACTGCAGCCGGTGACGGTTATCTCAACTTCATGGGCAACGAGTTCGGTCATCCTGAATGGATCGACTTCCCACGTGAAGGCAATGGCTGGGACTACACTTACTGCCGACGTCAGTGGAACCTGCTGGACAATGGATTCCTCAAGTATGAACTCCTCAACCAGTTCGACCATGACATGATCGCGCTTGTCAAAGAGAACAACATCTTCTCTGAGAAGTTTGGTTCCCTCAGAACCGTCCACACAGACGATCACGTCCTTGCCTTTGAGCGCGGCGGTCTTCTCTTCGTCTTCAACTTCCATCCTGAGAAATCCTTCAACAGTTACACGATTCCTGTTGGCGAGCCATGTGACTACGAAGTTGTCTTCTCCAGCGATGATGCCGCTTACGGCGGTTACGAGCGTATCGGTCATATCCCATATCCATCAATGGGCGGCCGCATTCAGCTCTACATCCCAAGCCGTACAGCAACCATCCTCAAGCCTGTCAAGAAAGCAGACAAGGCCGAAACAAGCAAATAAATATCCTTCTTTCACCGGAAAGAAGCCTATGATACAAAAGCAGAAATGCCGGATCCTCAAAAGAGGGTCCGGCATTTCTGCTTTTTCTATGAAATCATTCTTTTATACTTTATCAATCCAGATTGGAATCGATACCCATCAGTTCGTTCTGGATATCTTCTTTATCGACACGCTCAAGCTTCTGCGTTTCCCTTCTGCCTTTTAAGAAGAGTGGCACATACTCAATGATCACACTGGAGTTCTCAAGACCATACCACTGGGATGGACTGCCCACAACGCGGCGGATCGCATACTTGGTACGGATGACCAGCTGATTCAGAGAGGACAGATCACTGTCTCCCGGCAGCGTTTTACGGATCATACAGAACTTGAAACTGCCGACCTTGGATGGACCATAAATGGAATACTTCTTGTTCTGTGGTGGAAGTTCCCCGCTCTCAAGGAGGTCTCCGACGATCTGGCGAAGGTAAACATTGACCTTCTGGTTGATCTTATAACCCAGGTTGAGCTGGACTCTGTAAATGAAATCCGTACCATAGGTCTCAACCGTATAATTCATGACATTCGGGTCTTCCATCGTATTGACCGTCAGGAACCAGTAAGCGGACGCTTTCTTCGTATCCTTATCCAGAATGGAATAGAGAACATCTCGGTCGATCATCTCATTCTCGCTTCCTCTTACAAGGAAGACAAGGTTATCGGCGATTTTAGGAATGCTTGGGTCATCTCTCAGCTTTTTGAGGCTGTCGATATGATCGCGCATGCTCAAGTTGACCAGCTGCAGACGCTCGATCTGTGTGCCCTGATACCAGGTCACCATAATGATGAAGAGAAGGAGTGCCATACAGGCTGCAAAGTAACCACCCTTGGCAAACTTGCCTAAACTGGAGATGAAGAAGACCATCTCGATGGCACCAAAGACAACCGCCAGGAGCATGCTCAGAAGGACCTTGCCTCGAAGCTTTGCCATGTAGACAACCAGCAGTGTCGTGGTCATCAGCATGGTCACGGTGATCGCCAGACCGTAAGCAGACTCCATACGGGTACTGCTGCGGAAGTAGAGCACAACGAAGGAACAGCCGATCCAGAGAACGTTGTTGACGATCGGAATGTACATCTGACCCTTTGTCTCGGAAGGATAGCGGATCTGCATGTGTGGCATGAGGTCCAGACCGATGGCTTCAGAAACCAGTGTGTAGGAACCTGTGATCAGTGCCTGAGAGGCAATAACCGCTGCTGCTGCACCCAGAAGGATAGCCACAGGACGGAGGGTTGTTGGCAGCATCAGATAAAATGGGTTCAGGTCTTCGATATGGTGAAGGGCTGTGTTGCTGATGTTGCGGGTGATCCAGGCACCCTGACCCATGTAGTTTAAGATCAGGCAGACCTTAACGAAAGGCCAGCTGAAATAAATGTTGGATTTACCGACATGTCCCATATCGGAGTAGAGCGCTTCCGCACCGGTTGCCGCCAGGAAGACACTACCCAGGATCATGAAACCACTCTTGTTGGTTGGGCTGAGCAATAGCCGGATCGCATGGATCGGATTGAAGGCTGCCAGGATATTGAGGTTACCCATCAGCTGAATCAGACCTGTCAGTCCAAGGAATGAGAACCAGATCAGCATGACCGGACCAAACATCTTGCCGATCGCACTGGTTCCGCTTCGCTGAATGGCAAAGAGGATACCGATGATCAGGAGGGTGATCAGAATAACGATCGCCTGTCCCGGTCCGAGAAGGTGATCAAAGAAACTGATGCTTCGAAGACCTTCAACCGCAGTTGTAACGGTAACCGCCGGTGTCAGGACACCGTCAGCCAGAAGGGCTGCACCACCGACCATAGCCGGAATAATGAGCCATTTGTAATACTTACGGACTAAACTGTAGAGGGAGAAAATACCACCCTCGCCATGATTGTCCGCCTTCATGGCGATCAGGACATACTTGATGGTGGTCAGAAGGGTAATGGTCCAGATGATCAGGGACAGAGAACCAATGATAAAGGCCTCGTCCACCTGGGTGATACCCTGGTTTCCTTCCAGAATAGATTTCATCACGTACATTGGAGATGTTCCGATATCACCATAAACGATACCGATGGTGACAAGGAACATGCTGAAACTGAAACGTGTTTTGGCACTATGATTTGCTTCCATAATTATTTCCTTTACAATAAACTTGTTCTAAAACACAACGTAACTATTATACTCTTTAAAGTCGTTTATCTCAATTCACACACTTAACAAATGTCGACTGTCTCTCTTGTTCATATTTCAGTGCAATGCTGTTTAAAGAAAGCACATTCATCATCATTGCACTCTTTGCCTTCAGCAAGACGCACGTTGCAGTGGAAGACATGGCCCATCGGTGCCTGATCGGTCCCGTATACTTTAAAGACATGATCGATCCCAAGTTCAGTCAGCTTCTCCGAAAAGACCTGACTCTCTTCTATCGGGATCACCTGGTCCTTATTCGCGGCCGCAAGATAAATCGGGATATAGTCTTTGGTCAGATAAGGGATAACGTTGAGCTGGCGGTATTCCTTTTCACTGCCATGGTCCGGCAGAAGGTCTTTTAAAATCAGCTCTCTGGCCAGTTTGGAACCGCCTCCCTTTTTCAAGGTCAGTGAGGCACAGTTGAGCGCCGCGCCGCGCAGTCTGAAGTTCTCAGGCGTTTTGAAATCAAACAGAGCCGCAAAGTCCGGGTTAGTCAGAATACCCGCATAACCTGCCAGGATCATACCGCCTGCAGAATCTCCCACTGCAAAGATCCGGTCTGTATCAAAGCCATAAAGATCGGCCTTCTCCAGGATCCAGCCTGCCACACGGTTGGTGTCTTCATAGCAGGCAGGAAACTTATCTTCCGGTGCCAGTCTGTAGGAATAGTTGACAACCGCAAAGCCGCGCTGGGCCAGGCTCATGCCGTAAAACTGATAGGTCTCCTTGGTGCCATAGACCCACCCGCCGCCATGGACGATCATGATGACCGGCAGCTTGTCTCCTTCTTTCTCTCTCGGTCTGTAGACATCGAGTATCTGAAGGGGTGACTGTGTATCATATTGAATATCATCATAACGGATCACGTCCTCGGGCGTCTGAAGGCCCTTATCGCGGGCACGATCTCCCTCCGCAAACATGATCCTGACAATTCTGCTGGATGTTGACATTGCTGATTCCTCTCTTCTCATACCATATATGAAACTAGTATACCACGAAGGGAGGGGTTCATGGTACAATACAGACAAGGAAACAAGAAGATCCCTCATTTAAAGGAGTCCTATAGATGACAAAAAACTACAAGATGACCATCGCCTATGATGGTTCCAGATATTATGGATGGGCCCAGCAAAAGTCCATCGACCAGACCGTTCAGGGCAAGATCGAAGCGGTCCTCTCCGAGATGTGCGCTACCAAAGTCATGATCAATGGTTCCGGAAGAACCGATGCCGGTGTGCATGCCAAAGGCATGGTGGCCAACGGCCAGTTTTACACAGACCTGTCACCCGCTGAGATCCAGGCATATTTAAACCGCTATCTGCCGGATGACATTTGTATCATGGACCTGAAAGTCGCTTCCGATCAGTTCCATGCCCGCTTCAATGCCGTGGGCAAAACCTACCGCTATGCCTGCTATGTCGGCAGCCTGAAACCTGTCTTTGACAGGAAGTATGTCTACACACTTGAAAAAATGCCGGATATCAGCCGTATGAAACAGGCAGCGGCGCTCCTGATCGGCCAGCATGATTTTAAGAGCTTTTGCGGCAACCCTAAAATGAAAAAATCCACCGTTCGTATGGTGGATTCCATTGAGATCACAAAAGAAGGGGACTATCTGTATTTCACTTACCACGGAGAGGGCTTCCTCCAGTACATGATCCGTATCCTGACAGGTACGCTTCTGGAAGTCGGTTACGGAAAGAAAAAGCCGGAGGATATCCCAAGGATCCTGGAAGCCAGAGACCGCAGTCAGGCCGGTTTTACGGCCCCTGCCCAGGGTCTGACCCTGATCCAGGTCGACTACAACAAAGGATAATAAAAAAGAGATGCACTTTATGCATCTCTTTTTCATTATCTTCTATGATTGTTTCTTGACCTCATCATCATTGAGTTTACGATGTTTTCCGCCTTTGGATTCATAGACTCTCATCTCACAATTGTGTGGCTTTGGACGCCATACAATGCCGTTGGCCTTATCCTCCATGTAACCGCAAAGGGCGCGGATGATTCCGCCATGACAGGCAATGAGGACATTATCGTAATCCTTCTGTTCAAGCTCCTTTAAAAAGTCTGAACTTCTTGCCACCATGGAAGCGACGGTCTCCACCGTTTTGGGTGCCGGGAAGACTTCCGGAAGTGCCCAGTAGAGGGTCATTGCCGGTCCCATACCGTAGTAGCTGACCTGCTCATACTTTCCGAAATCAGTCTCGATCAGTCTTGGATCGATGATCACTTCCGATTTTTCCACACCGCCGATAATGGACGCCGTTGTGACGGCTCTGTCCAGCGGGCTCGCATAGACCGCATCGAAAACCATGTCTCCAATCTTTTCCCTGGCAGCCTGGGCCTGGGCAATACCGGTCTCATTGAGCGGAAAATCGGAACGTCCCTGCATCAGATGTTTCTTGTTGAGGTCAGTCTGACCATGTCGTGTGATCCAGATCTTCATTTTTACTGGTTGTGAAGCATACGCCAGTCAATACACTTCTGTAAATACTCAACGTACTCTGGGTTCTTACACATACCCTTACCTGCAACGTCGGAGATCTTAGCGACATCCATACCATTACAAGCGGTTGTCTTCATAACGATATTGAGTGCCTTCACGGATGTATCATTGGAAATGAAAGTACCGATACCGAAAGCCACATTGATCTTATCTCTGAAATAAGCA
>JAZUHQ010000257.1:0-7421 GCA_045641805.1 Lachnospiraceae bacterium | reverse complement strand
TATCATCGTTATCATCGGCTTCATCGCTGTTGGTATGATCATCTAATCACAGTTACTCATACTGGATTTAACTTTAAAAACAGCGCAGCTTCGGCTGCGCTGTTAAAAGTGGTTATAGGATATACAATGAAAAAAGCAGTGCTTCTTTCCTGAAGCGCTGCTTTTTTATTTCGTATCATGGATTGTCTGAACAATCGGATGTCAAACTAAGCGGTCATTTCAGCGATCGCCTGGCGGATTCTCTTCTCCACTTCCTCTGCGATCTCTGTTGTATTCATTTCTTTATACTCCTCATAGAGCATTGGTTTCAGATATCTGACTTTGACATTGACCTGCTTGGTCGTGCCGCTGTCAAATGGCATGAAGCAATTGACCAGAGCGACAGGAAGGATCGGTGCTTTCGCTTTAGTGGCTGCCTTAAAGGCGCCTGCTTTGAAGGTTCCGATCACGTTGCCGTTCTTGCTTCGTGTGCCCTCCGCAAAAATTGCGAAGTTCTCTCCCGCCTTCACGCGCTTTGTTACTTCCAGAATAACCTTAGCGGACTGTTTCAGGTCGTCTCTGTCCATTGGCAGGTAATGCATACTCTCCTTGCACTGTTTCAGCAGGATGATGTTCTCCACTTCCTTCTTGAACACAAGGCCAAATGGTGCATCCAGTGTTTCCAGAAGAACCAGCGGATCATACATACCCTGATGGTTTGGATAGATCACATATCCGTTCTCCTCAGGAATGTTTTCAAGGCCTTCCTTCTCGATCACGACATTGCCGGCCTTGCTGGCCTTGACGGCAATCTCACGGATCAGATCATATTTCTGCTGCATACTGTACTTTTCTTCATTCGTATCTTTGGCATGCTGACAGAGCATGTAGAACCAGTAAGGTACTTTATAGAGTACTTTGAATACGATCATGATAATTCGTTTCATCGTTATCCCTCCATAAGCCATTCGGCGATCTGTGGTGCATAGTAGGTAATGATCATCTTGGCACCTGCTCGCTTCATCGCTGTCATACTTTCCATTACAACACGTTTCTCATCCAGCCAGCCATTCATGGCAGCTGCTTTCATCATGGCATACTCACCGCTGACACTGTAAGTGCATAAAGGCACATCAAAACGGTCTCTGATCGTCTTGACGATATCCAGGTAAGCCAGTGCCGGCTTCACCATCACGATATCGGCACCTTCCAGAATGTCAAGTTCCGTCTCGATCACGGCTTCATGCTTATTTCTGAAATCCATCTGGTAGGTCTTACGGTCACCAAAGGCCGGTGCTGAATCGGCAGCTTCTCTGAAAGGTCCGTAAAAACCGGACGCATACTTGACACTGTAAGCCATAATCAGTGTATCCTCCAGGCCTTCTGCATCCAAGGCATGGCGCATATGCCCGATACGTCCATCCATCATGTCAGATGGCGCCACGATGTCCGCACCTGCCTTTGCGCAGGAAACAGCTGCCTTTGAGAGATACTCCAGCGATTCATCATTCAGGATCTTGCCATCCTCAATGAGGCCACAGTGGCCGTGGTCTGTGTATTCACACAGACAGATATCTGCGATACAGATCATGTCAGGGAACTGCGCTTTTGTCTGTCTGAGCGCTTCCTGGACAATGCCATGCTCATCAAAAGCACCGCTGCCGCAGGCATCCTTATGATCCGGCACGCCAAAAAACAGAACCGAACGGATTCCCTTGTCGTACACTTCTTTCAGATGACACGCCAGTCTGTCCAGTGAATAGTGGCAGATACCCGGCATGGAATCGATCGGTGATTCGATATTGTCCCCGGTGACAACAAAAACAGGATAGATCAGATCATCCAGATGAATGTCTGTCTCATGCACCAGATCCCGGATCCGGGCATTATTTCTGAGTCTTCGGGGTCTTCTTAACATTTCCATTGATCAACATCTCCTAAGCTTTATCTTTCTCGAAAGACTCCTCAAAGTCCTCGATCAACCGATAAAGTACTGCTTTCCTCTCCTCTTCGGTGAGGTTTGTCTCTTTCAGCGCTTCTCTCTCATCAAAAAGCCTTTTGGCCAGTTCCTCGTACCATTCGGGCACCGCATCTTCCACTCTCTTTCTCAGATGTTTGGAGAGGGCAGGTACCTGACCGGACGTACCGATACCGATCACGACCGGTCCTCGTCTGATCATCGACGGGAAGGTAAAGGTCGATAAAGTCCTGTCTGTGGCACTGTTGACCCAGATCTGTCTCTGTCTGCAATAATCGGAAACCATCCGGTTCATCGCCGGATCATCCGTCGCACAGACGACCAAAAAGGCCTCATTTAAGGTCTCCAGGCAGGACCGTGTAAAATACTCGCAGATCCAAACAATCCGCCCGGATTCAGCCAAATCGGCGATATCAGCGATCACATGGGATGCATAGACCTTGATCTTTGGTCCTTCATCCAAAAGAAGCCGGATCTTTCTTGCGGCTACCTTGCCGCCGCCGATCACGATGATCTTCCGATCTGTCAGATCCACAAACATAGGGAAAAGGCGCTTCATTATTCGGTCACCTGAAGTACCATCACTGCGGATGGACGTTTACCTGAAAGGTGGTAAACCGCTTCTGTTTTCAGATAAGAAGCCTGTGAGACAAGTTTTTTCATCCAGTCCTCCTGTGTGGTCAGGACGATCACATAACCGTCCGTACGCATCCACTCCTGAAGACGGCGGATAAAGATTCTGTATAAGCTGTACAGAGCGTCTGGCGGCATCTTGTCGGAAACCGCAGGGAGCTCTGTGATGATCTCATCAAAAGGATATTCATGGGTAAAATCTGCGAAATCCCTGTTGACGAAATGGATCGGATAACCGGCAAGCTGAGCATTCTCTCTGCCCATTTCAATGGCTTCACCGAAGATATCCACGCCATAGGTACTACGCGCTCTCACAGCCTTATTGCGCTCGATCAGCAGGGTGCCTGTACCACAGAAAGGATCCAGGATGATGGCATCCTTCTGAAGGTATTCTCCTGCAAGCGCCACCACTTCTGCCGCTCTGACAGGGTGCATGGATGTGCCGATCGCATGCTTTCTGTAATCGAAACGATCGTCTTTAAGGGTTGCAAATTTCAGATAGGCACTGTACTGCCCTTTCTTGTTTTCCATGATTCGGATCTCGAACTCATAGTTGGAGGCTGAGTTCTGGATCTGATGGCCGGAACCCTGTTCCAGGGCCATAGCCAGGCGCTTGATATACTGGCCTTTTTCGTCCAGCACAAGCTTTGTTTTCATATCGATACGGAAGTAGTAAGGCGCCTTGCCATCCAGTCGTTCTGCCACATATTTGACCAGACCGGACTGAAGGAGGGCTTTGGCTACACTTTCATAGTCATTGCGAGCCAATGGGTTTCTGCAGAACCTGAACAAAACGCCCTTGACAGTGCGGATCCCCAGAAGCGCTCTCACATGATTGGTCTTCACAAGGATACCGCCCGGAAGGATCTTGCTCACTTCCTGTGTGGATGGCAGCAGCTGATCAAAAGTCACCTGTTCAAGACCCGGACTTGTCAGGAGAATAACCTCAGACAAAAGGTTAGCGCCTGTAAAGCCATGTTTTTTGTGGCCTTCCAGTGTCAGCACCATATCTCTCAGGATCTTCAGTTCCTCGGACAGATGCTTCTTGTTTTCGTCTGTCATCGGCACCTGAGTCAACTCACTGATGCGTGCCTTGAATCGATCCACATAGGTCCTGTAGTCCAGTTTGCTCATGGCAGTCAGATAACTGCTTTTAACAAAGAGCTTATCTTCCTTCATGTAGGACTCAAACAGCTTTTCAATGAACTGCTGCTTTCCCAGTTCACCCAGGATCAGAGCTGCATTTTTGCGGACCTTGGCATCTTCATGCTGAAGAAGGTCTGCGATCAAAGCCAGCTTTTCATCGCTGATCTTGCGGAAGGCACGAAGGGCCTCTTCCTTTTTCAGCTGCTGTCTCAGATCGATCAGGCTCTGACGGATATCAGTATTGGTATCGATATTCTTAAATAAGTTTTCAAACATGTATTCTCTCCTGTTATTCACAGTCAGCGATGACGGTGAACACACTGTTTTCTTCTCTGATCTCCCTAACAGCCGCCTCCATACAGGTCAGCCTTTGTGCTGCCGGTATGTTGTCACTCATGGCCAGCGCCGGTTCGATCGTATAATAGTACATCGTTCCGGCCAGGGTATTCAGTCTGGATTCGGACATTTCAAAACGGTCACCGGGCTTTAAGAGACCGGGACGCTCCATTCGAAAGTGTACTTCCTGCATTTTTGATTATTTCTCCATTTTTGCATAGCAGGCAAGAAGACCAAGGATGATCTCAACTGCCTGATCCATTCCCTCAACGGTAGCGTGCTCATATGGTCCATGGAAAGCAAAACCACCTGTACCAAGGTTTGGACATGGCAGGCCCTTAAATGTCAGCTGTACGCCATCTGTACCGCCTCTGATCGGAACGACAACAGGCTCAATACCGAGAGACTTGACAACAGCAACTGCATTGTCAATGAGGTGGAAATGAGGCTTGATCAGCTCAGACATGTTCATGTACTGGTCTTTGATCTCAAGCTCAACCGTGCCCTCTCCGTATTTCTCATTCAGGACTTTTGTGATGTGCTCCAGTGTGTACTTTCTGAAGTTGAACTTCTGCATGTCGTGGTCTCTGACGATGTATTTGAGAACAGTCTTCTCTACGTTGCCTTCCATCTCTGTCAGGTGGAAGAAGCCTTCATATTCCTCTGTGCGTGCAGGGATATCTGCTGCAGGCAGCATGCTGTTGGCTTCAATAGCTACCAGATTGGCATTGATCATGGTGTCTTTGGCACTGCCCGGATGAACATTGAAACCATTGAAGGTCCACTTCACGCCGCAGGCATTGAAGTTCTCATACTCGATCTCGCCTTCTTTACCACCATCAACAGTGTAGGCAAAGTCTGCACCGAATGCCTCAAGATCAAAATGATCTGCACCTCTGCCGATCTCCTCATCCGGTGTAAAGGAGACACAGATCTTACCATGAGGGATGTTCTCTGTGATGATACGCTCCACGGCTGTCATGATATTGGCAATACCGGCCTTATCATCCGCGCCAAGAACCGTTGTACCGTCTGTCACGATCAGTGTACGACCCTTCAGCTCCGGAAGGTGTGGGAACTGACCGGCTTCAAGGATTCTGCCGGACTCGCCGAGTACGATTGGATTGCCATCATAGTTTTCAATGAGACGTGGCTTGACATTCAGGCCGGAGAAATCAGGCACGGTATCCATATGGGCGATCAGACCGATGGCTGGTGCCTTCTCATAGCCTTCAGTTGCAGGAACATAACCATATACATAACATTTTTCATCCACATGTGCACCCTGAATGCCCATCTCTGTCATCTCTTCTACCAGCTGGTGTGCCAGATCAAACTGACGCATGGAAGATGGGACGGTTTCGCTCGCATCATCACTTGCAGTGTGTACAACAACATATTTCAGTAAACGTTCATAAGCTTTCATTCTATTTTCCTCTTTTCCTTTTGCCCCTCTGGGCATTCTGTCTAAAGTATAGCACAGGTTCATGCCGTTAACAAGGACAACACAAAAAGGCTGCCGCATAAGCGACAGCCTTGAAATCATTCGTATGATTGAATCTTACTGGATGATACCGATGAAGCAGCTTGAGAATACAAGTGCAACGATTGTCATCAGCTTGATGAGGATGTTGATCGCTGGACCTGATGTATCCTTGAATGGGTCACCAACTGTATCACCGATAACTGCAGCTGCATGAGCCTCAGTGCCCTTACCGCCGTGGTTACCGTTCTCGATGTACTTCTTAGCGTTATCCCATGCACCACCTGCGTTGGACATGAAGATCGCCATCATAACACCAGTTACAAGAGAACCTGCGAGCATACCGCCTACAGCTTCCGGTCCAAGAAGGAAACCAACAAGAACAGGAGCAACAACGGCCATAACACCAGGAACAACCATCTCACGAAGAGCAGCCTTTGTAGAGATATCTACGCAGCGTGTATAGTCAGGTTTACCCTTACCTTCCATGATACCAGGAATCTCACGGAACTGACGTCTAACTTCTTCGATCATGCTGTAAGCAGCCTTGGAAACGGATTCCATTGTGAAAGCTGAGAACAGGAATGGAAGCATACCACCGATCAGAAGACCAATGATCGTTGTATAGCTTAAGATATTGATAGAATCAAGATTTACCTGCTGAGCGTAGGACATGAAGAGTGCCATTGCTGTAAGAGCAGCGGAACCGATCGCAAAACCTTTACCCATAGCAGCAGTTGTGTTACCTACAGCATCGAGGGAGTCTGTGATCTCACGAACGGACTCGTCGAGGTAGGACATCTCAGCGATACCACCGGCATTATCAGCGATAGGACCGTAAGCATCAACGGCAACTGTAATACCTGTTGTGGAAAGCATACCAACAGCAGCAAGTGCGATACCATAGAGGCCACAGCACTTGAAAGCGATGAAGATACCGATACAGATCAGTACAAGTGGAATAGCTGTGGACTGCATACCAACAGCAAGACCGGAGATGATAGTTGTAGCAGGACCTGTTTCGGACTGCTCAGCAATCTTCTTAACAGAGCCGTAATCGCCGGAAGTATAAACCTCTGTGATGATACCGATGATCAGACCAACGATCAGACCAGCGATGATAGCGATTGCAGGCATTACTGTGCCAAGGAAACCGATAGATAATGCAAATGCACCGATAACAACAAGTGCGTCTGCTGTGTACTCACCCTTATTAAGAGCCTTCTGTGGGTTGCCACCCTCTTTACCCTGTACCATGAATGTACCGATAATAGAAGCCACAATACCAAGAGCGGAAAGTAATGCAGGGAAGACAGCCGCTTTATCTGTAGCAATGTTAACGCCGCCAAATGCGCCTGCAAGACCAAGTGTGATCGCGGAAATAAGAGAACCTGCATAGGACTCGAAAAGGTCAGCACCCATACCGGCAACGTCACCTACGTTATCACCTACGTTATCAGCGATTGTTGCAGGGTTACGTGGGTCATCCTCAGGGATACCAGCTTCAACCTTACCTACAAGGTCCGCACCAACGTCGGCAGCCTTTGTATAGATACCACCACCAACACGGGCGAAAAGAGCGATAGAAGAAGCACCTAAAGAGAAACCAAACAGGATGTCTGCATTACCTGTGATCGCATAAAGTGCTGCAACACCAAGAAGACCAAGGCCTGCAACGCACATACCCATAACAGCACCACCGGAGAAAGCAACATTTAACGCCTTGTTCATGCCGCTTAATCTAGCTGCATTGGCTGTTCTTACGTTTGCCTTAGTAGCAACTGTCATACCACAGTAACCAGCGATGATGGACAGAACCGCACCACAAAGGAAACATACAGCAGTGAGTGGGTCTCTTAAGAAACA
>JAZUHQ010000256.1:0-2336 GCA_045641805.1 Lachnospiraceae bacterium | reverse complement strand
CATCTCTACTCCTACATGCCACATCCAAGCGGCAACTAAATTGCCCTACAAAATTCATCTTTCCATGTCCCTCGGGTTTCGGCCCGGGGGATTTCTTGTTTCTAACGATATTTGTCCTGAAAATCTGTCTGAGATTCGCTCTTGCTCTCGTAAGGAGGCTTCTGATTGTACCAGCAGGGCGATTTCGGCACATGGCATAAAGGAAATTCCGTTGTTGATCTTACCTGCGGACTGAGCATAATACTAAGGCTGCCGAAACTGTTTGAGGTGAAGCGGAGTGGTAACGAGCGGAGCCGAGTTTTGCAGGCAGCCTTTAAAAGGTATTGCGAAGGGAGCAGGTTTAGTTCAACAGGATTTTACGATTAGCCATGTTGTCCGGAATCAGCCTCTGCCTGTAGAAAAAGAAATCCCCCAGGCCGTGAAAACCTGAGGGAGTAAGGAGCATTCAGCCCACTTTATTTATTTTTGGTCCTGCAAGGCATACCGCAGGATCCGCTGCCGTCGCTGCATCCACAGCATGCGCTGCCATATTTTTTGCGATGTCTCATGAGGAAGACTGCCATAACAAGCAGGGCTGCGATGATAAGAATCATAATAAAATCAATCAGATGCATAAGTACCTCCTATATAAGCAGTCCTGCGATGAGGACGAAGATAAAGGAACAGATCCATGCAAGTACGCACTGCCATACGACAACGCTTGCGGCCCAGGCTGCGCCGAGCTCACGCTTGATGGATGCGATTGCGGCTACACAAGGTGTGTATAAGAGACTGAAGACCAGAAGGGCACCTGCAGCTACCGGTGACAGGGCTGCGCTCACACCGCCTTCGGCACTGAAAAGGACTTCCATAACGGAAACAACACTTTCCTTGGCCATGAAACCGCTGATCAGAGACGTACAGATACGCCAGTCACCCAGACCCAGTGGTTTGAAGATTGGGACAATCCAGCCGGCAATGACGGCCATGATACTCTCATGAGAGTCCTCCACCAGGTTCAGATGCAGATCAAAGGACTGCAGGAACCAGACAAGAACGGTTGCGATGAGAATGACGGAAAAGGCTTTCTGAAGGAAATCTTTTGCCTTCTCCCACATGAGCTGGACGGTAGAGCGAAGGCCCGGTAATCGGTAGTTTGGCAGTTCCATCACGAACGGAACGGCTTCGCCCTTAAAGAAGAGTTTCTTATCCAGAAGGGCTACCAGAATACCGACCACGATACCGAGGAGATAAATGCCTGTCATGATCAGACCGCCCTTACCTGGGAAGAATTCACTGACAAAGAAAGCATAGATCGGAAGCTTGGCTGTACAGCTCATAAATGGTGTCAGAAGAATCGTCATCTTTCTGTCACGTTCACTAGGCAGTGTACGTGTGGACATGACGGCAGGGACCGTACAACCGAATCCGATCAGCATCGGAACGATACTTCTTCCGGGAAGACCGATCTTACGGAGAAGTTTATCCATAAAGAAGGCAACTCTGGCAATATAGCCACTGTCCTCAAGCAGGGACAGGAAGAAAAACATGGTCACAACGATCGGCAGGAAGCTTAATACACTGCCCACACCCTCGAAAACACCACTGATAACCAGGTCGTGGATGGTTACATTGACCTGACCTGCTGTCATGGCTGCATCCACAAGATCTGTCAGATTGCCGATCGCCACTTCCAGAAGGTCCTGGAAGAAGGCACCGATCACGTTGAAGGTCAGATAAAAGACAGCGGCCATGATGATGGCAAACACAGGAATAGCTGTATATTTACCGGTCAGTACCTTATCGATTCGGGCGCTTCTTGCATGCTCCTTACTCTCTTTCGGTTTCTTGACGCAGACGCTGCATACCTTTTCAATATAGTCAAAGCGCATATCTGCCATGGCAGCACTTCTGTCCAGATTTCTTTCTTTTTCCATCTGAAGCACGATGTGCTCCAGCATTTCCCACTCATTCTGCTCAAGCTTCAAGCCCTGAAGGATCGCAGGGTCGCCCTCGATCGCTTTGCTTGCCGCAAAACGGATCGGCAGGTCTGCCGCCTCTGCATGGTCCTCGATCAGATGGACAATGGCATGAATACAGCGATGGACCGCACCACCGAAAGCATGCTTGTCGCAAAGATCCATATAGACAGGCTCTCCCTGATAGCGGGCCACATGCATCGCATGAGAGATCAATTCCTGTACACCCTGATTCTTGGCGGCCGAGATTGGAACCACCGGTACACCCAGCATCGCTTCCATCGCATTCACACCGATGGAACCACCATTGCCGGTCATCTCGTCCATCATGTTGAGGGCCACGACCATTGGACTTCCCATTTCCAGAAGCTGCATGGT
>JAZUHQ010000255.1:0-8586 GCA_045641805.1 Lachnospiraceae bacterium | reverse complement strand
AGGAGAAGGAGAAAATGAACAGATTAACACTCGTTTCAAACGACAGAGTGAATTCAACCGTTGAGAGCCTCATGACTGAATTTACTCAGAGAATTATTGCAAATCCTCCAGGCATCTGTCCTGTGGATATGCAGCTTTCTTTCTTAAAGGTCTGCCATGCACAGACATGCGGTAAGTGCGTCCCTTGCCGAGTTGGTCTTGGTGTCCTTGAAGATTTACTTGAAAGTGTCATCAACCACACAGCTACAATGGAGACACTGGAGCTGATCGAGCACACAGCAACCAATATCAAGAACTCTGCTGACTGTGCGATCGGTTTTGAAGCTGCACGTATGGTCCTCAGTGGTCTTGAAGGTTTCAGAGAAGACTACATCTCTCATATCGAGAACCATCGTTGTACAGGTTCCTATGAGCAGCCAATCCCATGTGTAACTTTATGTCCTGCTAATGTTGATATCCCTGGTTACGTTGCACTTGCAGGTGCAGGCCGCTGCGAAGATGCTGTCAGCCTCATCCGTAAGGACAACCCATTCCCAACAGCATGTGCCCTCATCTGTGAGCATCCATGTGAGCAGAGATGTCGTCGTCAGATGATCGACGCACCTATCAACATCCGTGGTATCAAGCGTTATGTTGTTGATAAGGCACCTGCAGATAAAGTAGCAACTCCAGTCTGCGCACCATCCACAGGCAAGAAGGTTGCCATCATCGGTGGTGGTCCATCCGGTCTGACAACCGCTTACTTCTTACAGCTGATGGGTCATCAGACAACCGTCTTCGAAGAGAAGGCTCAGCTTGGTGGTATGCTCCGCTACGGTATTCCTAACTACAGATTCCCACGTGAAAGACTGCAGGAGGATATCGATGCAATCCTTTCCACAGGCGTTGAGGTTAAACTGAACACTGTGATCGGTACAGAAGATATGAATCAGATCGCACAGGATTACGATGCTTGCTACATCGCAATCGGTGCTCATACAGATAATAAACTTGGTCTTGAAGGCGAAGAGAGCGAGAACGTTATCTCTGCTGTCGATATGCTTAAGAAGATCGGTGACAATGAATATCCTGACTTCACAGGCAAGCGCGTTGTTATCGTTGGTGGTGGTAACGTTGCTATGGACTGTGCAAGAACAGCTGTCCGTGCAAACGCTAAGACAGTCAGCATCGTTTACAGACGTCGTCAGGAGGATATGACAGCCCTTCCTGCAGAGGTTGAAGGTGCTATCGCTGAAGGTATCGAGCTCATCACACTGAAGGCTCCTCTTCGTGTTGAGGCTGATGCTGAAGGTAAGTGTGCAGCTCTCTGGGTTCAGCCACAGGTAATCGGTCCTCACAAGGGCGGCCGTCCTGCTCCTAGAAAGGCTAAGAAAGAAGAAGAGCGTATCGAGTGTGACGTTATCCTCGTTGCTATCGGTCAGGCTATCGTTTCCGAGCCATTTGCAGCTGCAGGTATCGCAACAAAGCGTAACCGCTTCGTTGCTGATGAGACAGGTAAGCTGAATCGTACAGGCATGTACGCAGGTGGTGACTGTGTCACAGGTCCTGCTACAGTTATCAAGGCTATTGCTGCAGGTAAGGTTGCAGCTGCCAATATCGACCAGTTCCTTGGTTACAACCATGTGATCTCCTCTGATATCGAGATCCCTGAGCCACTGCTCAATGACAAGACTCCTTGCGGCCGTGTAAACCTTGCAGAGAAAGAATCCTGGGCACGTAAGACAAACTTTGAGGGTATCGAATATACAATGAGCGACGAAGAAGCTGTTCAGGAGACAAGCCGTTGTCTCCGTTGTGACCGCCATGGCTGTGGCGTACTGAGAGGAGGCAGACAGAATCAATGGTAAACTTAATTATTGATAATAGAAAAGTATCTGTACCTGAAGGTACAACAATTTTAGCAGCCGCTGCTTCAGTCGGCATCAAGATCCCTACTTTATGTTTCTTAAAGGACCTCAATGAGATCGGCGCCTGTCGTATCTGCTGTGTTGAGATCAAAGGCAAAGAGACACTCGTTGCAGCCTGCAACACAAAGGTTGAGGAAGGTATGGAGATCTACACAGCAAGCGAGAAGGCAACTTATGCGCGTCGTATGAACCTTCAGATCATCCTTGCTGATCACGACTTCAGATGTGCTTCCTGTGTACGTAATGGCAACTGTGAACTCCAGGCACTCTGCGAACAGTTCAACATCAATGCAATGCCATTCAGCCACAAATATGAGAGACAGAGCTGGGACAAGAACTTCCCACTCATCAGAGACGCTAACAAGTGTATCAAATGTATGCGCTGCGTACAGATCTGTGAAAAGGTTCAGACCCTCAGCATCTGGGATGTTATCGGTACAGGCCGTATGACAAGCGTTGGCACACATGATCACAAGAAGATCGCTGAATCCGATTGTGCACTCTGTGGTCAGTGTATCACTCACTGTCCTGTTGGTGCCCTTCATGAGAGAGACGATGTTCGTAAGGCTATAGATGCGATCAATGATCCAAAGAAGACAGTTGTTGTTCAGATCGCACCTGCTGTTCGTGCTGCATGGGGTGAAGGTCTCGGCCTCGCACCTGAACTTGCAACAGAGAAGCGTATGGCTGCAGCTGCAAGAGCACTTGGCGCAGACTATGTTTTCGATACAAACTTCAGTGCCGACCTTACAATCATGGAGGAAGGTAATGAGTTCCTTCACCGCTTCACTCACTACGATGAGTACAAGTGGCCAATGTTCACTTCTTGCTGTCCAGGTTGGGTTCGTTTCATCAAGACTCAGTATCCTGAGATGGTTGGTCAGTTATCTACAGCAAAATCTCCTCAGCAGATGTTTGGTGCAGTTGCTAAATCTTACTTCCCTGAGAAGGTTCTCAGAGTAGATCCTGAAGAGATCTTCACAATCTCCATCATGCCATGTACAGCTAAGAAGGCTGAGTGTGAGATTCCTACAATCAACGGCGCAGATGCAGGCAAAGACGTGGATGTTGTTCTGACAACACGTGAGTTTGACCGCGTGCTTCGTTCCCAGCTGATCGATCCTGCACAGCTTGAGGAAGAAGAGTTCGACTCTCCTCTCGGTGTTGGTTCCGGTGCCGCTGTTATCTTCGGTGCAACAGGTGGTGTTATGGAAGCTGCTCTCAGAACTGCTTACTTCATCTTAAACGGCAGAAACCCTCATGCTGACGAATTCCAGGTAGTTCGTGGTACAGAAGGTATCAAAGAGGCAACTGTTGAGATCGCCGGTCACACAGTAAGAGCTGCTGTTGCTTCCGGTCTTGGCAATGCAAGAATCCTTCTTGACCGTATCAAGAGTGGCGAAGCTGAGTACGATTTCGTTGAGATCATGGCATGTCCTGGCGGCTGCGCAGGCGGCGGTGGTCAGCCAATCGTTCCTGGTGAAGAGAGAGCCGGTGCTCGCGGTGCTAAACTTTATGAGATCGATGCAAAGAATCCTCTTCGTTTCTCACACGAGAACCCATCCGTTATCGCTCTGTACGATGAATACCTTGAGAAGCCATTAGGCCACAAGTCTCATGAGTTATTACATACAGATCATTTCTCCTGGAAGGTAAACTAAATAATCCTTAAACAATACAAGCCCCGGTTCGCTTTGAACCGGGGCTTACTTGTATCATAGGAACGAAGTTTCCCATGATGCAAAACAAAAACGGCTGAGTTCAGATGGGAAGTCTGCTCAACCGTTTTTTATTGGGAATTTATTATTATTGGCTTGTTTATGGTTCAAGTATATCACACGAAAAGTTACTACTTAGTCACTATTTTGGCCTGTGAGTTATTCTTTTTAAAAAATATTTGATTTTCAATTGATTTAAGGATTATACAGAAAAGAAGACCTTGCGGTCTTCTTTTCTGCTTTTACCACTCGTAATCCATCTCAAACGCCCATGGATACTGGGTCATATATTCGCCTTTATACTTGCCCGTATGGGTCTTTTTCCAGTCATAGTAGTCACAGTCCACGGCATCCATGTTGATACCGAGACCGCCTCTCTGTCTGTGCAGGATCTCGCTGCAGCCAACACGCTCCAGTGTATCGACCAGATCTTTACGGATCTTTTTGAAGTAGGACTCATGACGGTAATCATCGTCCCACAGGTTGGCAATGATCTCCTGGTTGCCGCAGATACCACCGCAGGCATTGACCAGAAAGGCCAGGAATTCCTTGGTCTTCATGCTCTCGAATTTCAGAGGTTCACCATCCACAAAGACTTCGAAGCGTCCCATACAGCGGAAACGGACTCTCTTTCCTTCCTCCTCTTTCTTGAGAGGAACTCGCAGGTGGGAAAGCTCCTCCGCGATCTGTGCGGTATCCACCGGTTTGGTGATATAACCGTTGCAGCGGATCTTTCGGAATGCTTCCGCAATATACTCATCATAGCTGGTACAGAAGATCAGATTCATCTCAGGATAGATCGCCAGCAGTTCCCTGCCCAGCGTCAGACCATCCATACCTCTCATGTTGATATCCAGGAAGGCCACATCGATCGGATGCTCCTGCGCATAGGCCAGAGCTTCACTGGCTTTACGAAATGCAACAATCTCTGCATCCGGCGCCGCATCAGCGATACTCTGTGTCAGGGAATTCAGCATCAGAAGTTCATCATCAACCGCCAATATTCTCATACGCATCCTCCTTCGTGGTTAGTTTAGTGGTCAAATAATATTATAGCAAAATAGTTGCATTCTGTTAAGTCTTAATTATTATAGTAATGCTGAATCTCCGAGTTGGTCTCCTCTGCCCAGCTGTACTCCTTCATGTATTCATTGTGGTATTCATGCCAGTAAGTACTGTCGCCATCCATGAGGTGGTAATAATCACAGTCCACTTTTTCCTTGGCGATTCGAAGGGTATTCCATTCACGGACCACGATGTCATTGAAACCGGCCTTTTCCAGGTCTTTGATCAGGTTGCGGCTGAGGGTGGACACATACTTGGCCGCATTCAGGTCATCCGGCGATTTCTCAAGCACCTCCTCGATGATATCCTTGGTCGCAACAGGGTATCCCTGTTTGTCCACCAGATAGGCCAGGAGCTGTTTGGACTGCTTCTTTGTAAACCGGATGTTTTTGCCTTCACGGTCGTAGACTTCGAAGTTGCCGAAAGTTCTGACCTTGAGGAGGACATCGCTCAGATATGGCATGCTGGTGCAGGCCACCTTGGTCGGTGTGCCGTTCTTGGATTCGATCTTTGTGAAGATGACTCGGATCATGCCGCCCTCTCTGCGGCTGAAAATAAACTCCATGGTGGAACGGTCACTCATGAGCTTGCGGATCTCATTCGAGGTGGAGACACGCTTGAGCTGCGGCCACTGGTGCTCCGGCACCTGGTCGTAAATATAGGTTCTGAAAAGATCGGTATAGGACCCGATAAAAGGGATATGGCCATCCACGTTTTCCGGGCGGAGCTTATAAAGGATATAAAGGTCTTTTTCCAGATCGATCATAAACATATCCAGGTAGCGCTGAGTCAGATAGGTCATGATGTGAAGGAGGTTGTTTCTGTAGAGTTCACGGTGCCCTTCCCTGAAACCGACCAGCTGTTCATACTGCACCATGCCCTGTTTATCAAAGACGTTCAGAAGTTCATCCTGGATGTCCTCGATCATGTAGTTGTAGTACTGATTCTTTTTGCTGTAATCACCGGCCCTGGTAATACTCATACGGACCCATTTGTAGTTATTACCGATCTTACGGCGGTAATATGCGGACATCTGGTCATTGCCTGCATCAAAGTACTTTTCCACGATCTCGGCATCCGTCAGAGACTGAAGGATGGTCATGTCATCAGGATGGGCCTGTGTTTCCTCGATCAGCCAGCTTTCCGGCAGGATATGCTGGCGGCTGTACTCTCTCTTGATGTAATTCTCGGAAGGACGCTGGTAGACCAGGCTGGAAGTGCCTGTGGAGTGATTGTACTTGATGATCTTATGAAGACGGTGCATATAGGAATTCATGGAATCCTCAAAGTTGGACTCATTTCCCGGCAGATCTCTTCGATAGATGAGGACGTTCTTGCCACTTTTTCCATAGTCCTTAGGTTTGGAGACCATGAGTCTTGTCCAGCATGTCTCCCCGTGCATGTCGCGGCGGAAGGCAAAGAGAACACCACTCTCATTTCCGTCACAGTAGGCTCTGAAGGCGTCCGGGTTTAAAAGAATGTCAAATTTATAAATATCCTCCGGATGGACGATCTCCATATCCAGATATCGTCTCAGGAACCTCTGTGCATCGTAGGTTTTTCCTGGGATCAGGCGGTCGTTGCTATGTTTAATGATGTGAAAACTGTAATCCTCCAGGTCAAATCTCAGGACTGTCTCGTGGGTATCCAGAAAAGCCCGGTAGACAAATTCCGCATCTGTCATGGTCATACTCCTTTTATTCTTCTAAATATTTTTAATTTCTCCTATTATAAAATACCATATCGACCCAAGTAAAGGTATTTTGGTCGAAAAGTGGCGAAATGTTCATGTTATGATTAGCTTGCAGTATGGATGTATGTCTATACTATGCAATTAAATTATGTTTAAAAGTGTACACCCCAGTGCACTTTACCCCCAATGGGTGCAGGAACTTTTGTTTTTGCACCCCTCTTCTATTTTTAGGGCTTTGCCCCAAAACAGAACAACCCGGATCCAGTGATCACTCTGTCACCGAATCCGGGTTGTGTTCATTTTTTATAATCTTCTATTTCTCTATCAGGCCTACTCTTCTGCCTCAACAGATGGCTTTGTGCCAAGAACATAATGAAGGAGAAGCAGCATCAGGATCATCAGGACAATACCGATCACCAGTGAAACAACGGCATTCTTGACGAAGCCGGCAACCACATAAGTCGCGCAGGAAACACATGCTGCAGTGATCGCATATGGAAGCTGTGTAGATACGTGATTCAGATGATCACACTGAGCACCTGCAGAGCTCATGATGGTTGTATCAGAGATAGGTGAGCAGTGGTCACCACATACAGCACCGGCCATACATGCAGATACGCAGATAATACCCAGAGGGTTATCATTTGTCAGAGGGAATACCTTCAGACAGATAGGGATCAGAATACCGAATGTACCCCATGATGTACCTGTTGCAAACGCAAGGAAGCATGCGATCAGGAATACGATGGCAGGAAGAAGGTTCAGAAGAGAACCCGCACAGCTGTCAACCACACCTGCAACATACTCTGCTGCACCCAGGGAGTCTGTCACACGCTTTAATGTCCATGCCAGTGTCAGGATTGTGATGGCAGGAACCATGGCTTTAAAGCCCATGGTGATGCACTCCATACATTCCTTGAATGGCAGTACGCGTCTTGCAAGATAGAAAACAATCGTGATTACCATACCTGCGAATGAGCCCAGTACAAGACCAACAGAAGCGTCAGAGTTGGCGAAAGCATCGACGAAGGATTCACCGTCGAAGAAGCCGCCGGAGTAGATCATACCGATGACACAGGAAATGATCAGTGCTGCGATTGGAAGAACCAGATCGATCACACCGCCGTTGCCTTCAACCTTTTCTGTTTCATCTGCCACCATAACCTTACCGGAGAAGATATCACCTGCAAGCGCATTCTTCTCATGTTTAGCCATTGGACCAAACTCAACCTTTGTAATTGTCAGACCTACCATCATGATAATGGTCAGGATCGCATAATAGTTGTAAGGGATGGCACGGATAAAGAGCCACATACCGTTTGTGCCTTCCGGTGCAAAACCGGATACTGCGGCTGCCCAGGAAGAGATTGGAGCAATGATACAGATAGGTGCTGCCGTTGCATCGATCAGATAAGCCAGCTTAGCACGGGATACGTTATGACGGTCTGTAACAGGACGCATAACGGAACCAACTGTCAGACAGTTGAAGTAGTCGTCGATGAAGATCAGACAGCCAAGAAGAACTGTAGCCAGCTGTGCACCGACTCTGGTCTTGATATGAGAGGATGCCCAACGACCGAATGCGGCAGAACCGCCGGCTTTGTTCATCAGGCAGACAATCGCACCCAGTAATACAAGGAATACAAGGATACCTACATTGTAGGAATCAGAGAGGGCTGCGATCAGACCATCGGAAAATACGTGGTTCATCGCATCTACAGGATTACCTGCTGAGAAGAAAAAGCTTCCGACAACAATACCTACAAAAAGTGAGCTGTACACTTCTTTAGTGAGCAGTGCCAGAGCGATTGCAACCAGAGGTGGGACAAGGGCCCAAAATGTTGCATACATAACAATAATACCTCCTAAAACACATCCGGGACTTCTTTCCCGGAACAACATTCCCTTCTATTATAACCGCGATCAACGTGTCCGTCCAGCAAGGACTCATAAGTATGATGTATACGATTGAATACTTCTAAGATATGATAGAAAAAGAACGACAGAGGAGACGACAAACCATGAATCCAACCATTGAAACCATTATGAAAAGAAAATCCATGCGTGTCTTTACAGACCGCGAAATCTCCGCAGAGGATAAAGAACTCATTCTCCGCGCCGCTGCCAGCTCTCCAACCGCGGGCAACCAGCAGCTTTATACCATTCTCGATATCACGGATCAGAAGATCAAAGATGCCCTGGT
>JAZUHQ010000254.1:0-2319 GCA_045641805.1 Lachnospiraceae bacterium | reverse complement strand
ATTCCCAAACATAACAGAATGGGATAAAGGCATCGTGGACATGCCATATGCCATCAATGCAGCGTAAGCTGCAGATGGAGACTGACGTGATACGTCAGCATAGAAACCACATCCGAAGTATTTCGGTTGTTGGCAGTTCATCGATGACCAGTATCGTTTTGTTATCCTCACAACGGCTGCCAATGAGTCGATGCGCAAGGTTCATAATCGCATGCCTCTGATCCTTCCAAGGACTCAAATCCTGGACTGGATTTATGCTGACAGCAAGGTACAGGACTATCTCAAAGCGGCCTCCCCGATGCTCACAAAGACACAGGAGTTCGAACAGCTGACCTTATTCTAAAGTTTTCAAACAAAATCAATCATAGAGAAACAAATAGAGGACAGGAACCAAAGGTTCCTGCCCTCTTATTTTTGGATACTTATCTTTTACTGTGTTTTTCCAGATGGTCGAGTCTGACCGGATTAAAGACATCCATAACAAAGGTGTCCGGTTCGAGTGTAATCACGCTGTGGACTTCGTTTGGCGCGAAGTAGACAGCTTCTCCTGCTTTAAGGATCTGTTCGGATCCGTCAGCCATGATGCCTCTGACTGAACCCTTGGTCACGTAAGATACCTGAGTATGGTAGTGGTCATGGAGAGGGATGACATAGCCTTCCTTGAAGAAATGCCATTCCATGAGCATGACTTCAGGGCCATAGCAGATGATGCGGCTTTCAAGGTCTTCGGTTGTATTCCAAAGCTGGTCTTTTTCGGTGAATGCTTTACTGAACATGATGTGTCTCCTTTGATTTGTTTTTTAGATGATCTGGACCTGCATACCATCCGGATCGGTGACAAAGAAAAACTTGGTCACTGGGTTTGGGCGGATGATCGGGCTGCACTTAAGGCCTTCAGATGTGAAATAAGCCAGTGTGGCTTCCACATCGTCAAAGTGGTAGCCGATGGAAATGCCGGATCCTGTGTAGGCATGATCAGGATCACCGATCAGTTCTAACTTGGTTTCTGCCGGGTCTTTTGCCAGGAATACGATCGGTGCGCCATGGCTGCGAAGATCACCCATGATGCTTAATCCAAGGTATTTTTCATAGAATGCAATGCTTTTGTCAAGATCTTTGACGCGTAATGTAACGTGCTGCATATGATGTCCTCCGTCTCTGATTGTCTGTTGTGTGTTTATAATGTAGCATTAAGATCTTCCAGGATGGAAAAAGCAACTTCTTCGATGTCCACCAGTGCATAGTTGAGGCCGATAGCGACGGCCTGATGAGATTTTCTGTCCATGGCAAGGATACAGGAGAAAGCACCGGCATTACCTACATGGTAGGAAATGTCACTGTCTTTCTTAACACGCCATGCCAGACCTTGATCGAAGGTTTCTTCGCCCTCTGCCAGTTTTTCATGACACATGGAAAGGTATGGATGGGAACCATCCATGTTGAGTCTTGCAAACTTCAGAAGGTCTTCCATGGAAGAGAGCAGTGCGCCGGCAGGTGCAATGATGTCTGTAGGTTCCCACTGCCATGGCTGACAAGGATTGCCTTTCTTATCATAGCCGGTCATCTGTGAGTTCTGAAGGCTGGTATCTGTGAGGCCGAGTTCCCTGACATAGGCTTCCATGACCGTGAAGTAGTCACTGTGGTCCAAAAGGCCAAGAATGTAGCCGATAACGCCGTAGGCAAAGTTGCTGTATTCGAATTTGTAATCCTGATCTTTCAGTTTGGTGTCGGTCAGAATGTCGATCATGGCAGCCTGATCCGGATGGCCTCTGAATGGATTGACATGGAGAATACCTTTTGATGTATTCATGAGCGCCAGCTTGATCAGCATCTCAGGGAGAGAGTAAGGCGCAGATCCATAACCGGAGTGGTGGGTGGCCAGACGAAGGATCGTCGGATAATACTGCTCTTCCAGATATGGGATGTAGGCATCCAGAGAGTCTTCCAAAGAGATACGGCCCTGGGCAATTTCCTTAGCCAGAAGAGAGGCTGTAAAAGGTTTGCCAATGGAACCTACCGGATAGATAAGTTTTTCCGGTGAACGTTTCTTGTGGGCATCGTAATGGACGGTTTTAATGTGGCCATTGCTTCGCAAAAGACCGATGGTCAGTTCCAGGTGGTCTCTGCCGTGATATAAATCTTTAATGAGGGTTTTTGTTTTTTCTGAAAAGATCATAGGTGATTTCCTCTTAAACTGTGTTAATTGCTCTGTTTCTATGATACCACACATAGGAGAAGGAGTGATATAATGTTCCTGACTGCTTTGCAGAAAGACGAGGCGCAAGTGTTGCTTTGTAAAAACAGACAGGTAGGATGAAG
>JAZUHQ010000253.1:0-5037 GCA_045641805.1 Lachnospiraceae bacterium | reverse complement strand
TCGCAGAGTCTGAAGGTCTTGACCGTCCAAATATGAAGATGGCTGAGGCACAGGTAAAGGTGCTTGAGGCTGTTGCAAAAGTCAATAAAAACATTGTTATCGTTCTTGCCGGCGGTTCTCCGATCGAGATGGATTGGGAAGTGAACGCTAAGGCGATCATCCATGGTTACCTCTGTGGTCAGGCAGGTGCTTCTGCGATGATCGAGGCTCTTCTTGGTAAGATCAATCCTTCCGGTAAGCTGAACGAGACATACCCATACAAGTATGAGGACGTTTCTTCCGCACCATACTTCCCTGCAAAACAGCGCAACGCTGAGTACAGAGAAGGTTTATATGTAGGTTACCGTTACTATGAGACAGCAGGCGTGCCTGTCAGATACCCATTCGGTTATGGTCTTTCCTACACAACATTTGCTTACAGCGATCTGACAGCAGATGCTGAGAAAGCAACATTTACAATCACCAATACTGGCGCTGTAGACGGTGCTGAAGTTGCACAGCTTTATGTGGGTGCAAAGAGCGGCAGTGTTTACCGTCCTGCAAAAGAGCTCAAGGGCTTTACAAAGGTATTCCTCAAAGCCGGTGAGTCCAAGCAGGTAACGATCGCACTTGACGATAAGGCATTCCGTTACTTCAACGAGAAGACAAATAAGTGGGAGATCGACGGCGGCGTATACAGCATCATGATCGGTGCTTCCGTTGCAGATATCCGTCTCTGCGCAGATGTCACAGTGGCTGGTACAAACGCACCTGCACCACGTGATATGTCCAAGCTTCCATCCTACGCTTCCGGTAAGATCATGAACGTTTCCGACGAAGAGTTCAAGACACTTCTCGGTCATGAGATCCCGGACGGCAGCTGGAGCGGTTCTCTGGATCGTAACGATGCGATGGCTCAGATGTACTATGCAAAACTGGGTATTGCACGTTTCGTTCACAAGATCATGGACAACATGCTCAAGAAGGGCGAGGCAGCAGGTAAGCCTGATCTGAACGTTCTCTTCATCGTCAACATGCCATTCCGTGCAATCGGTAAGATGGCAGGTGGTATGGTCAGCCAGGACATGGTTGATGGTATCGTTAAAGCTGTAAACGGTCATTTCTTCGGTGGCCTTGGTCAGATCATCGGTGGTTTCTTCCGTCAGAGAAAGGTACAGAAGAAAGCCAACAAGATGGAATAAAGTTTAAAACAGATAAGGAGAAAAGCAATGGGTTCTTTATTAAAAATCTGGAACGACTTTGCAGAAAAGCATCCTGAATTATCCAAGTGGGTTCGTGAAGGTGGTCTTTTCGTTATCGTTTCCAACCTGATCACAGTATTCAAGTACATTATTCTTCAGTTCTTACCAGCTGTATTTGCAGGTCTTCCAAAGACAGCCTTTGGTTTCCCTGGTATCCAGCTGAACATCATGGGTATCGAGTTCCCATGGTATATCATCGGTTACGGTGCTGAGGCAGGCGGTATGGCTTACTTCACTGCTTACATGGTAGCGATGATCATTGGTGAGTGTGTCAACTTCCCAATCCAGAGAAACATCGTTTTCAGATCCAAGGGTAACATTCCATTCCAGATCTTCTGGTATGTTGTTGCATTCTGTGTGATCACATGTATCGTTAACTCCATCAACTGTATCTGGGTAGCTGTAGCCGGTCACTTCGTACCTGACTTCGTCTACAACATCGTTACAGTTGTCTTAAACGGTGGTATCTCCATGATCATCTTCTTCTTTGTTAACAAGATCATCTTCCCTGAAGGTCAGCCACAGCAGAACTAATATTCAAAGATTGATGAAGGCAAGTCGTCAGTGCACCTCCCGGTGTACTGACGATTTTTTTGATCCAAGAAGGCCTTGACATCGGAAGAGGGGATTGATATACTGAACAATGCGTAACTCATGGGCAGACGAGCCATGGGCGAAACATTCGGATCTGTTATAAAGTTTCCGTGCAGCCGGGGAGATAGCGGTGCCCTGTACCTGCAAGCCGCTACAGCAGGGGTGATGTTTCGACCGAGGGCCTTGATTTGTAGAGCTGCCCGTCGTAAGCGGCGTTGAAGTTTGGGTCTCGCGCAACAGAAACCGGTGAACCGTGTCAGGTTGGGAACAAAGCAGCACTAAGTCGGACCTTCTGTGTGCCGTGAGGGTGCCTGGGCCGAGCTGGCTGCGGCGGTAACGTCTATGGGTCAGGTTCGAAGCGAAACGCACGGATTTAAAAAAATAGAGTATAATAAAGCTATCGGAACATCCGATAGCTTTTTTGTTGGAAAAATCAAAAATACAAAAAATGTTTAAATACACCATAAAAAAGTGAAGGGCCGGCGTACATTAGATATGATTGATCGAATTCGTCATAAACCTTGTACAAGAGGAAGGAGCAGATTTCATGACAGATGCATTGTTTGACGCCTGTATCGAAAGGATCCTGTCAGGCGATAAAGGTGGTCTAAAAGAGATTTATGAAGCCTACGTGGCGTATATTTACGCCATCATGATGGGCATGGTAAGAAATAAGGAGAACGCAGAAGATCTGACCACGGATTTCTTTATTAAACTCTGGAAGAATGCCGGGAGTTATAAAGCGGGAAGTGGTCATAAGACATGGGTCGTGACGATCGCAAGAAACATGGCGATTGATTTTATGCGGAAGAATGGTAAAGTCCTGCTGAAGGGTGAGGAGGATACGAGAGAAGAGGTCTCAACGGATCCGACACCGGAGGAAGCAGTGGTCGGTCACATGACCTTTAAGCAGATGGTAGACCTTTTAGGAGACCCGGACAGACTGATCGTCACAATGAAGATTGCGGGACAGATGACCTTTAAGGAGATCGCAGAAGTATTAAAGCTTCCGATGGGCACTGTTACATGGAAATATCAGCGCAGTCTGGAGAAACTCAGGAGGGCTTTGGCATGACAGACAGAGAGATTGAAAAGGCTTATATGAAACAGATTGAAGATGAAAAACCGGATCTCTGGCAGAGAATCGAGACTGGTATAGAGGCGGCAGGCGTGCCTGTCAGGGAAGCGGCCGCAGAGACAAAGACAGAAAAAGGTAAGATCAAGGTGGAGACAGGCTTCCTCAAGAAGCTGAGTGCTCTCCTCTTTGGCGGCAGCACCTTGAAGACTGCAGCAGTCCTTTGCTGCTGCTTCCTTGTCATCTATGGCGCCGCTGGCCAGCTGGGCAGCCGTAAGTATGCGACAGGTGCAGGCAGTGCTTACAATTATGGTATCAAGAGTGAAAATGCCATGGTAGAAGCGCCTGCAGCTGCACCGGAGGAGGCAGAAGGCTGGACTAATGACATGGAAATGGAATTTGAAAGCCCGATGGAGGATATTGGTGAGATGAGCGGTTCGACAGCCGAAGCCGCCATGGATGTGGCCGATACTTCCAGAAAGATGATCCGTACCATCAACATGGATGTACAGACGCTGGAGTTTGATGCCATGATCAGCCGCCTGCAGAGCGAAGTGAGCAGACTTGGCGGCTATATTGAGAGTTCTTCCATCAACGGCAACAATTATTACTACAGCGATACACGCGATGCTTATATGACCCTCCGCATTCCTCAGGACCGCACAGATGATTTTTTAAACATGGTATCAGGAAGTGCGACGGTGGTCAGCAAGACGGAAGATGTAGAAGATGTGACCCTTCAGTACGTGGACATCGAGAGCCACGTGAAGGCACTGGAGACAGAGGAGAAGACTTTAATGGACCTGCTTGAGCAGGCACAGAGCCTGGATGATGTCTTTGCTATCCAGTCTGAGTTATCCTATGTCCGCTACCAGCTGGAGTCCTACAAAAGTCAGCTGAGAACCTATGACAACCGTGTCAGCTACGATACCGTCTCGATCTCCATCGAGGAAGTGAAGGAGATCGAGCCGGGTGAAGAACCAACCTTCTTCCAGAGAATCGGCAGAAGCTTTTCAAGTGGTATCGAGAGCTTCTTCTATAGCATCCAGAGCCTGGTTGTTGACCTGGTCTATTCATTACCTTTCATTGCTGCATTCTTTGTGGCCGTGGTGATCGTTCTGACAATCATGAAGGCGGTCGTTAAGAAGATCAGAAAGAAATAGAAGTGCTAAAAAGCCGAAAAACATGAGCCATTGGGCCAGGTCCCCCGGGATCTGGCCCAAAATAGTCTTCACAAATGGGCCGGGGTTTAAATTAATCCTTGCGCATCGTTTGATAAATGCTATAATAGACAGGTAGGCTAATATAGCTCAGGTGGTAGAGCGTCGCCCTCGTAATGCGAAGGTCACGGGTTCGAATCCCGTTATTAGCTTAAGGCTGAAAGGCTTGGTTTTGCTGGCTTTTCAGCCTTTTTTTGTCTTCTGAAAGGGGCTGCTTTGACCATATTCCTTGACAGATGCATGGAGATTTAATACAATTATAGTGTATATTAGTATGCCCATTTTGGACGATATGCCCAAATGGAATGCTTTCATTTAGGAGGAGATTAAAATGAAAAAGAGACTTGCAGTAGTACTTGCAGCTTCCATGGTGCTCTCTTTAGCAGCATGTGGTGGCAAGCAGGAGCCAGCTCCGGCAGCACCAGCAGCACCGGCAGCAACAGAAAAAGCATCTGAAGAAGGTTCAGGTGAAGAAGTTGAGATCAACGTTATCGCAGCTCAGTATGGTCAGCAGACAGCAGACTGGTGGGCAGGCTTTGTGACAGATTTCAACAATGACAACCCTGGTATCAAACTGACAGTAGACGTTGTTTCCTGGAACGATATCTACACAGTTGTTAACACACGTATCGCTAACGGCGAAGCGCCTGATGTTCTTAACATCGACGTATTCGCTGACTATCAGGCAGACGATCTGTTACTTCCAGCATCCGATTATGTATCTGATGAGACATATGCGAAGTTCTATCAGTCCTTCCTTGATCAGTCTGTTGTAGACGACGTTGTATGGGCTGTTCCAGACCTTGCATCCGCTCGTGCATTATACTACAACGCTGACATCTTCGAAGAGGTTGGTGTAGAAGTTCCAACAACATGGGATGAGCTTACAGAAGTTTGTCAGAAGATC
>JAZUHQ010000252.1:0-2053 GCA_045641805.1 Lachnospiraceae bacterium | reverse complement strand
CAATCTGCAACTGTGCCTTGCGGCACCTTTTTCGACTACAACAGCTTCTTTACAACATGTCTGTTTTCAATTTTTTCTCTGTAAAAATCACTAAGACCCATCTGCGCCATCGGCAGTCTTGTCTGAATGGCGATCATTTTTCCGTCCTCTTCTTTCACACATCCGAGCCGGATCAGTTCATCCACTCTTGTCCGGATCGTGTGGCGGAGGATCGGACTGTTAAAAAAGTCTTCTCTCTCAATGCCTCGATAGCGCATCAGTGCGACCACAAAGGTATCAAAATCTGTCTCCTCCTGAAGGCAAGCCAGAATGTCCTCATAGAAGACAAGCTCTTTTTCGATGTTGTCATGGCAGAGCCTTTCAAGATCTGTCGAAATAATATAGCCTTTATGGGCCATCAGATAAAAGCGGTGTTTGAGTCCTGCGATCTTTTTCATGGACTGGATGGATACCAGCGTCTCTTCCATGTAAGGAATCTTGGAAAGACGGAGCTCTCTCTCACTCATCATGGAATCGCCCACATAGAAAACATCATCCGGTGTCACAAAGCCCAGATGGCCGAGACTGTGTCCCGGAAGTGAAACGATCTTAAAGACAGCGTCCCCGATCTGAATCTGCCCATCCTCGTCAGGAATAAAAACAGCATCAAACGGGCGGACAAAGTCCCTCACATCCGCTCTTCCGCTTTCTGTGATATAGACAGGACAGCCAAACCGTTCCTGAAGCAGGCGATTGGTCGACACATGATCATGATGACCATGGCTGCACAAAATGGCCTTGACCGTCATACCCATCTTCTCGATATCCTCTGCAATCTCAGGAAATTCCTTTTCACCCGAATCCAAAAGAACCAGTTCCCGATTATTCAGTTTGTAATAAGGTACATAGGCAAATGGGGTCTTAAAATAGCCCGTATTGCCGGTCACATTTGTCCAGATCATAAAAGCTCCCAGTTTTTTTCTTCAAATGGTAAGAGGAGATGGCCGATGCCATCTCCTTTCCATACCTATAGGATGATATTCGTCATTTATTTGCCAAAGAGTGTTCCGAGAAGACCACGGCCGATGCTTGCACCGATGTTGCCGCCTACCTTCTTACCGAAGGAACCGCCGATGGAGTGACCGATCGTGTTGCCCACCTCACGGCCAACTGTGCCGGCTGCGGTTGATGCCACGCTGGAAACGACTTTCTTGCGCTGTGCCGCTTTCTTCTGCTCTTCTTTGAGACGATCGGCTTCTGCCTTCTCTGCAGCCTTCTGAGCAGCAGCAGCTTCTCTGGCCGCCTGTTTCTCTGCGGCAGCAGCCTCTTTTGCTGCCTGCTTCTCTGCAGCAATCGCATCCTTTTCAGCCTGTTTTTCAGCAGCGATTCTTGCCTTCTCTGCAGCAGCGGCTTCTGCTTCATCTGCACACTTTCTCATGAGGAACTCGTAAGCGGAGTCACGGTCGATCATTTCGCTGTATTTTTCTACCAGTGCGCTGTCAATGATCTTAGCCATACGCTCACCATCTGTAATAGCACCCATCTGGCTCTGTGGAGGCAGGATCTTCGCCTTGTGAACGATCATTGGGATACCACCCTCATCCAGGAAGGAAACCAGTGCCTCACCGATACCCAATTCCTGAACCGCTGTCTTTGTATCAAAATCAGGGTTGGCTCTGAAGGAATCTGCAGCGGCTTTGACTGCCTTCATATCTGCAGGTGTATAAGCATGAAGGGCATGCTGGATCTTATTACCAAGCTGGCTTAAAACGCCATCCGGAATATCGCGTGGTGTCTGTGTGATAAAGTAAACGCCGATACCCTTGGAACGGATGAGCTTGACAACCTGCTCGATCTTGTCAAGCAGGGCTTTTGGTGCATCCTTAAAGAGCAGATGGGCTTCGTCAAAGAAGAAGACCATCTTTGGCTTCTGAAGATCACCGGCTTCAGGCATAATTTCAAACAATTCGGAAAGCATCCACAGCATAAAGGTGGAGTACATCTTTGGATTTGGGATCAGGGAGGAGCTGTCAAGGATATTGATCATACCCTGGCCTCTCTCGTTAACGGAGAA
>JAZUHQ010000251.1:0-7191 GCA_045641805.1 Lachnospiraceae bacterium | reverse complement strand
TGCTTCGGATGCCGCGAATAAAATCTTTCTCATAAAAATTTCTTCCCCCTGTATAGACTGTTAATATACTGCAGACCGACTCGGAACTGCCTTCTATATGATCAGCCATGCTGACATATTCATCGTCATTATACTATATTTTCGATTGTATTAAAAGGAAAACTTAAGGGTTACGAAATCTTTTTTCGTTATCCATCTGCTTATTCCGTTCCTGTCAGTTCTCTGAGTTTGCTGACTGAACACGCCATAAATTCAGAATTTGTTGGTTTCCCACGGGAACCCGCCTTCTGACCATGTTCAAGGCTGTAGCGATTTCTGGCCACCAGTTCATACATGCGCTCTGCATGGCCTTTCTCCCAGGCCACCTCAATGGCATGCCGCATGGCCCTCTCTACACGGCTGGGCGTGGTCTGGTTCATTCGCGCCACCGATGGATAGATAAGCTTGGTGATGCTGCATTCATGACCGGGATCATGTTCATAGGACATCATGATCGCATCCACCAGGTAGGTGTAGCCCTTCAGGTGCGGCGGCACGCCGACCTCCCTCAGCATCTTGCCTGTCTGAGCTTCCAGGCTGATCGTCTCCGAGATCATGGACGATGGATAGGTCATCCTGCTGTCGCCATCCTTTTTCCCTGAGATCGCCCTGCTCAGTTTTTTCATCAGCATCTTCTCATCGTACGGCTTCATGATGTAGTAGAGAACGCCTTCCGTTAAAGCCTGATTGATGAGTGCCGGGACCGTTACGGCCGAGATCATGATATAGACCGGCTGATAAGTGATCAGGGGATCCTGTCTCACCCTCTGGATCAGTTCCAGGCCATCAATTCCCGGGAGAAACGATTCCATGAGAACCAGATCCGGTTTTCGGAAACGAATCTGTTCCAGGCCATCGATTCCGTTATTACAGCTATGAATCAGCGTGATCCTGGAATCCCGTTTGAGAAGTTCTGTCAGTTGAAGAACGGTAACCGGATCATGATCGATGATCAGTACTGTCTTTTTCATTCCTTCTTTCCTCCAAACTTTTATAGAATCGGACAGGTCACTGTCCGTCCTATGCTGCCACGCAAAAATACACACACACCTTTTAATACGCAGGTATCCACCCTTATGTGACAACTTTTTCCAAGATTTATGGAAAAAGTTGACATTTATCTCCACAAAGGGTAAATTCGATGCTATAGGCTTAAAAGGAGTGACTTCATATGATAGGAACAGGAACGATCGTCAATGCACTGGCCGTCATCGTCGGTGGTGCATTTGGACTGATTTTAAAAAAGGGTCTGAATGACCGTATACAGGAAACACTGATCAAAGCACTGGGTGCCTGTACCATCTTCATCGGTATCAGCGGTGCCCTCACCGGCCTTCTGACTTTCGAAGATGGCAAGTTTGGCACCACAGGCAGCATGCTGCTCATCTTCTCACTGGCCATTGGTGCCGTGATCGGAGAGCTGCTCCGTATCGAGGACCGTATGGAAGATCTGGGCAAATTCCTCAGAGACCTCTTCAAGGTCAAAGACGGCAAAGGCTTTGTCGATGGCTTTCTGACCAACGCCCTTGTCATCTGTATCGGTGCGATGGCCATTGTCGGCTCTCTTCAGGATGGCATCTCCCATGATCCATCCATGTTGTATGCCAAGGCGATCCTGGATGCCATGATCTCCATGGTCTTCGCCTCCACATTGGGTATCGGTGTTTTGTTTGCCGCCATTCCGCTTTTCTTTTACCAGGGTGGTATTACCTTACTGGGCAGTCTCATTGCCCCTTACCTGACAGACCTACTGATCGCAGACCTTTCCTATATCGGTTCCGTTCTGATCTCTCTGGTCGGTGTGAACCTGCTCTTTGGCAAACAGATCCGTGTCGGCAACCTGCTGCCGGCCCTTCTGGTACCGGTGGTATACAGATTATTTTTCTAGGAAACAGAATATTGTAGTGTAAATGAAACGTACCAGGTTAGAACTTAGCATATGTAAATCCACGATGATACATATGCTAAGTTTTAACCTGGTACGTTATCGTTATACCTATTCTTTTTTTATTTTTTATATCCCGTTGTAAAATCAACGACGTTTCTGATCGTTTTTCCGTTCAGATGTGCTGACAGGTTGTCACAGGCAATCCCTACAATACGCTCGAATGTTTCATCCAGATGGAAGCCACCGGAGACATGGGGTGTGATCAGAAGATTAGGCAGATCCCAGAGCGGACTCTCCGCAGGCAGTGGTTCAGGTTCTGTCACATCGATACCTGCTGCCATGATCTGTCCCTGAGTCAGCGCCTCATAAAGGACATCGGAAGCCACCGCATTGCCTCTGCCTCCGTTGACAAAGATCGCGGTCTCCTTCATCAGCTCAAAACGTTCTTTGGAGAAGAAATGATAAGTTGCTGCATTGCCCGGCATAAAGGTGGCAATGATATCAGCCTCAGGCAGAAGGCGGTCCACATCCTCTGTCAGATAGAGTTCATCCACACACTCCGGCTTTGCACCTGGTCTGCGCTTAACGCCGATCACCTTCTTGGCGCCCAGGGCTTTGGACATGCGGGCAAAGTGCTCACCGATGTCGCCAAGGCCAATGACCAGAACCGTCGCATCTGTGATCGATGTGATCTTGCCCTCATCTGTCCACTTGTGTTCTTTCTGATGGTCTCTGTAAAGATGGAGTTTTTTCTGAAGCATCAGCGCCATCATAAAGCAATGCTCAGCCACCGCCTTGCTGTAGGCACCTGTCGCATTGGCCAGGATTGTTTTCTCTGCCAGTACGCCCGGCTTTACGTAGGCATCTGCACCTGCAGAATTGAGCTGCATAAACTCCAGATTGTCGGAAGCTTCGATCATGCCGGCAGGGGCATTACCCAGGATCACGTTGGCTTCTTTCACCATCTCAGGTGTCACCCCTTTGATGGAAGACCAGGTCATCTCGCAGCCCTCAGCTGCCTTCATGATCCTCTCTTTATGTCTTTCCTGCACCGGCAGGACACACAGTACTTTTTTCATATTCACCTCGCTGTTAAAACATTTTATGTCACAATGGAAAGTATTCTTTTCCACTCTATCTTTCATTATATCAGAAAAGCCTTCCCTGCATAGAAAAAAAGGACTCTCTTTCGAGAATCCTTTTATCCTAATTTGACCGATTATCGAACACCCTTCATATCGAAGTATTCTTTCTTAAGCTTAACAACTTCATTGCTGAGGATCAGAATACCGATCAGGTTAGGGATGATCATCAGACCATTGAATGTATCTGCAAGATCCCATGCAAAACCAAGTGTGCTCTGTGAACCTACAAGGATCATGATAACCCAGAGTGCCTTGATCACCGGTTTGCACTTGTGACCGAAGATATACTCACCGGCACGCTCAGCATAGGTATAGTAGCTGATCAGGCAGGAGAAACCAAAAAGAACAACGGCACCCAGACAGATGACACCACCAAAACCACCAGGAAGTAATGCATCGAATGCTCTCATTGTCAGAACCGCACCATCAAGACCTGTATTCCAAAGACCGGATAAAGTGATGGCAAGACCTGTGATGGAACAGATGAAGACGGTATCAAGGAATACTTCTACAGGACCCCATACAGCCTGTTCACCCGGATGATTAACCTGTGCACCACAGTGAACCATCGCTGCTGTACCAAGACCAGCCTCGTTGGAGTAAATACCACGAGCAATACCGTAACGCATACATACAAAGACACTGCCGACAATACCACCTGTTGCAGCCTGTGGTGTGATCGCACACTGAATAATAGATGCGATAGCACCTGGCACATGCGTGATATTCAGAATAATTACAAGCAGACCTGCCAGGATGTAAGCACCGCCCATAAATGGGGAAAGCACCTCACATACGTGACCGATACGGCCGATACCACCGAAAACGATGATACCTACCAGCACTGCAAGGATCACACCTGTTGCCAGTGTTGGCACTGCATAACGCTCATTGAGAGTCAGTGCAATTGTGTTTGTATCGACAACTGCGGAAATAACAAAGGCAAATGGGATAACCAGAATAGAGAACAGCAGACCAAGCCATCTCTGTTTCAGACCATCGGCGAGTACATACATGGCACCACCACTGACGGAACCATCATCATGTAACTGTCTGTACTTAATACCAAGCGCGATCTCCGCAAACTTTGTGGACATACCGACAAAGGCTGCAAGGATCATCCATACAAGGGCACCAGGACCACCCAGTACGATCGCTGTTGCCGCACCGGCAATGTTACCGGAACCGACAATGGCAGATACTGAGATCATCGCCGCCTGGAAACTGGTCAGTTCACCCGGCGCTGTAGGCGCATCATCCTTTTTCCGGAAAGCCTTAACAATGGTCTCTCTGACTAAGAAACCTATGTTTCTGAACTGAATAAAGTTTAAACGGATCGTAAAGAAAACACCGGTACCAAGGATCAGAAGAAGAACCGGTACGCCCCATACAATGCCGTTCACGAAATCATTGATTGCAATCAACATATCCATGTCAACATTCTCCTCTCATGTTTTGTTTCTTATCTTATGAAAACGTCTCGTTTTCTATGAAGTAAACAGTCTGTTCTTTTTTATCATTCCCATAGACTGATGTCAATCCTTTTTTCCTATTGGACGCTAAATAGAGCATGATCCCACAAAAAGAGGAGATTCCACCTGAAATCTCCCCTTTGAATGATTGCTTCTGTATTCTATTCGTATTCACACTTAGGATCGTTGAATTCGATCAGTCGACGATCAAAGGCTTTAAACATAAGGTCTTCATACGCCAGTTTGAAATCCTTTAATCCACACACTTCCTTAAAGAGGTACTGTGTGAAGGCAGGATTCAGGATCAGGAAAGGACCTACCAGGTAAGTGGCGAACAGGTTGTGATCGTGGATACCTTCCACTTTACACTTTTTGTTCATACCTGTACCCTTCTCTACCTGAATGAATGGATAAGCCTCTGTCTCGCCATAGGCAAAGGTGAACTGTGTCTTGAAACCAAGAATGGTCATGCCCTTGTAGGAACCCTTGAGCAGGCAGTTGAAACGGTGCATCATATCACGTTTTGCACGGATTGGGTAGAGGCCCAGAGCCTTGATACGGGAACCATCTTCGTTCTGAATATATTTACCCAGCACTTCAAGTGCATTGTTGGTAAAGAGCATTGGAACATCTGCTTCGATCAGGGCTTTAAGACGCGCTCTGTAAGGCATCAGCTTTTCAATGATCATCTCCTGGTGATGCTCGGTTGTCGCACCCATGTAGATGAGATCCGGCTTGTTCTTTACAAAGTAAGGTTCATCCATGTAGGATGTCTCCACAAACTCTGCTTCAGGCAGACACTGCTGCATGTAACGCACATTGGCGGAATCACCAAACAGATTACAAAACTCAGGGAATAAAATTTCAATAACCATGTTTATTTACCCCCCTTTTTTAAACGCTCACACAGCTTGTCACTGACATTGAGTGCCAGGTGTGTGGTATAGATATCGTGCAGGATATAAACGCGGTCGCACTCATCAAAGTTGACAAAATCACCGGCCATGTTTTCATCATCCACACAGTCGATCTTCTCTTCAGGAACACCTGCCATCAGCAGACGGATATGCATATCGTCGTTTCTGAGACCGGAGCAGACGATTCTGACGATATCAGGATCATTGAGGAATTCCATATCTGTATCGAAGAACCATGCGATATTCTCACTGTTCTCCTGTCTGTCATAGAAGTCATCAATACAGAGAACGACTGTTTTCTTACCAGGCTCCTTGCTGACAAAGTCGCAGATTCTGGAAACAGCGATCGGATTCTGACCCTTTGCAACAACACAGATGACATGCTTACCATTGACCACATTTTCTCTGTATCTGGACTGAGTGATCTGCATCTTGTCAAGGGATGCTTTGATCTTCTCAGGTGCAAGGCCAAACTCGGAAAGCACTGCAAATACAGTCGCTGTATTGTAAACATCGGTGATATTGTCGCCCATCAGTTTCAGCTCTGTATCGCCCTTTGCAGTATGGAGTGTGATCAGACGATTTTCTGTATCCACCTTCTCGACGCTGTACTCTGTCTCAGGGGAATGGAAACCGCAGTGCGGACAGGATGCTTTACCGATATGATTATAACGGATATAGTCGAAATCCAGTTTTGAGCCACACTTTGGACAGCTGCGCATATCGTTGATCAGGCTAGGCTTTGTGGCTCTGTAGTAATCTTTGACACCGATTCCGAAATGAGCTCTGGCATTGCCTGGTGCCAGCTGGTTGCTGACAAGATCCTCACTGTTTAAGATCAGCTTGGACTCTGCAGGAATTGTGGAATTCAGAATGCCTGCAATGAAATCGGAATGCGCATTTCTTCTGTAAGAATCTCTGAACAGGTTGGTGACAACGAGAAGTTCCGGTTTGATATAAGGGAAGATCTTGGTTGTCATACGTTCATCCACTTCAAGCACTGCGTACTGCTTACGCATAGCACCTGTCAGTGTTGCGTTCTTGATCAGTGCTGCAGCAATACCGGTGTTGATATTGCCGCCAAAACGGTTCTCAACCACATCATAGCCCTGATCCTGAAGGACGTCTGTGATCAGGTTGGAAACAGTTGTCTTACCGTTGGTACCGGTAACACCGATGATGTGCTGAGGTTTGTCAATACGATCCAGAAAGTCCGGGCAGAGTTTTAATGCATAGGTACCCGGTACATGTGTTCCATTTTTGCCGAGAAGCCTGAACACACGGATCATCAGTTTGATGATCCATAATGTAGCCAGGAATCTCAAATTCTTTTTGTTCTTCTTCATACTTATTGTTACACTCTACTTTGTCTATTTATTGTTAAGGCTTATTATTCTCTTCTCAGAGCATCGATTGGATTGAGTCTTGCTGCCTTGATTGCAGGAAGGAGACCAAAAACAACACCGATGAGCATGGAGAAGATCACTGCCACAAGGATGGCCGGAATACTGATCGCGGTTGGTGCACCGGTCAGCTGACTGATGATGCGGGCCATACCCACACCGGCACCGACACCGATGATACCACCAAGACTTGTCAGTACGGCAGCTTCTGTTAAGAACTGCCACAGGATACGACTTTCTCTTGCGCCGATAGCCTTTTTCAGACCGATCTCTCGTGTACGTTCTGTCACGGAAACCAGCATGATATTCATAACACCAATACCACCG
>JAZUHQ010000250.1:0-4603 GCA_045641805.1 Lachnospiraceae bacterium | reverse complement strand
GAGATGATCGACCTTGTTCAGAATGGTGTTTGTACAGTAGAAGAGGCTGATAAGGCTCTTACTTTCGGCCCTGCCATCCGTTGGGCAATCCTTGGCCACAACATGATCATGCAGCTTGGTAACAAGAATGGTTTCGCCGGTATGTGGGATATGCTTGGCGGCGGTTACAACCTCTGTGCAGATATCGCTTCCTGGGATACACTGCCTGATTCCTATAGAGATAAAGCCCAGGCTCAGATCGATGTCATGATGGCCAAGTTCCCTGATGAAATGGGACACACCAATGCGGAGATCGCTCAGTACAGAGATAAGATGCTCATCGACATCTTAAAGCTTCACAAGAAGTTCTAAATGAAAAATGAATCGATAGGTTTGTTCATAGAATCCTACTCTTTTACGGGCAGAGTCGCTTCGGCGGCTCTGTTTTTTTGTTTAACATAAGTAAAAAAGATACCAGGTTTAGTTTTAACGATTGTATAATCATAAATTTATAATCGTTTCAACCAGACCTGGTATCTTATGTGATTTAATGGAATCTGATGCTGTTTTTTAACCGAAAATACGACTTGGATTGGCTCTGAGCAGATCATCGATGGCCTGATCTGTCATGCCTCTCTTTTTTAGTCCCGGAATGATTCTCTGACCGATGTCATTGATGTTGGCCCACTTCATGGCTTCCTGCATGAAAGGAGTCATGATCAGATCGCGGCCAAGATTGACATTGACGGAGTCATGGCCAAGGACGATACGGTCTCCGTAGCCTTTATCACAGAGTGTTTTGATGGTGTCCATGCGCTCTTCATCGGTTGGTGTATGGAAGAGTTCACCTTCCAGGCCGAAACGGTCAAAGTTGTCAAAAACGCCGTAGCTTAAGACTTCTTCGTGGTAAGCGATATCTGTAGAACCACACATATGACCGATGACGATCTTTTTAGGATCAGCACCATTCTCGATCAGGAGTTTGGCCTGCTGTGGACCCATCGTGCCCAGCTGTGTATGTGTGATAATGACACAGCCTGTTTCCTTCTGGGCTCTTGCAGCTGCTCTGAAAAAGACCTGTTCCATCGGGGTGATCTCATCCTTGCTGGAAGCTAGTTTGATAACGCCTGCTTTGATGCCTGTGCCTGCAATACCCACTGTCAGCTCCGTTTTCATCATCTCGTAGATCTCCGTTTCGATATCCGCAAAGCCGGAACGGAACATCCAGTAAGCATAAGCGCTCTCCGGCTGGAAGTAGTAGCCGGTGGAGCAGATGATCTTCATGCCGGTCATCTCAGAGATCTTCTTTAAAAAGAGAGGATTACGGCCGCATTCGTTGGTTGTTGCATCCACAATGGTTTCAATGCCGTAAGCTCTGGCATCCTCCACTGCCTTCAGACAGGCGTTTGTATATGCTTCCTCTTTCCAGCCACCCAGTGTGCAGTCGCCCTGCCAGCCGGCAAAACCAAAAAGAAAGTGTTCGTGCATGAGTGTACGGCCAAGTTCTTCTGCAGGAACAGGGCCTGTTACTGTATTAACATAATTCATCTTTCATATCCTCCTTTTCGTTCGTACAGGTCATGAGAATAACCCTATGATAGCTATTATAGAGGCAAGACGACAGGGTGACAAATGCGGTTTTGACATAGGTCTATGCATTTGTTGGACAAGGAGAGGATAGACCAGAACGTGCTAAAAATGATATAATGTTATGCAGAAAATGTATTATTCTTGGGAGTTTGTTTATTCCTTTTTGACATAACCCTTTTTGGAAACTGAATTTCCTTTTGGAAACCGACCTTGTTAAACTGTTCACACAGGGGTCGGAAACGAAGGGAAGGGCTCAATCCATACCGGCCTTAAATCAGAAAAACCAAATAAAAAAGAGAGATGGCATGAGCCGGCCATCAAATCCAAAGGGAGGAAATTATGAGTAACAAAAAAGACAACAGTATGAGTTACAACTTTGGCGTTCATGGTTGGGGTATCGTTGGCTACGAGATCATTCTTCTGTTCTTCATGACAGGTCTTACAGTAGACGGTCTGAATACGATCGTTCCTGCAATGGCAGAACTTCGAGGATGGGATCCTAACTCCATTCTTGCATTCTCCACACCAGCAGGTATCATCGCTCTGATCCTGACAATGTTCTGGGGAAAATTCGCCAATGCTTTCGGCTTAAAGAAAGTAACCGTTGTGACAATCTTCGGCGCAGCAATTGCAACAGCGCTTTATGGTAATTCCACAAGCATTCCAATGTACGTTGGTTCTCTTGTAGCAATGGTAACACTGATCAACGCATTCGCGATCATCTGTGGTATGTCCATCACAACAAACTGGTTCCCTACAAAGAAGGGTCTGGTTATGGGTCTTACAACCATCGGTATGAACCTTGCATCTGCACTTGTTAACTGGGTACTGACATTCTTCAGAACACTGACAGGCGATATCGCTGGTTCTCTTACATGTATGGCTGGCGTCATGGCCATCGTTGGTGTGATTACTATTATTTTTGTTCATGATACACCTGAAAAAGCAGGCTGCTATCCTGATAACGATCCTGAAGTTGCTAAGATGCTTGCAGAGAAGGTTGAGAACACAGAAAGCACTCTGACATATATCGACGCTCTCAAGAATCCACTTGTTTGGATCCTGGGTGTAGGCTATGGTTTCTTCGGTCTTGCAACAGTAGGTATCATGTCTCAGCTCGTTGGTTATTTCATGGCAGTAAGAAGCATGGAGTTCACACAGGCACTTTCCATGATGACAATCGCTGCTGTGATCGGTTGTGTTGGTTCCTGGGCTTGGGGTGTTGTTGACCAGAAGTTTGGTACACAGCAGGCATCCTTCCTGTTTGGTATCTGGTACCTGATCGGTATCATCTTCCTTGTAATGCAGCCTAAGTTCTGTATGTACATCGGTCTCTTTATGCTGGGCTGTGCAATCGGTGGTAACGGTAACTTCTCTCCATCCATGGCTGGTTATGTATTCGGTCGTAAGGACTTCGCAGTATCCTTCTCCGTTATGAACACAATCATCGGTGTTGTCAGATCCTGTTCCTTCTTCGCACTCGCAATCACATCCACAATGTTTGGTGGTTTCACAATCCCATACATCATCTTCGGTGTACTTGCATGCCTTGGCGGTCTTATCATCAAAGTGACAAAGATCACAGGTAAGATCGACTAATTTCAGACGATTTTTATATTCACGTTGTTATAGAAAACCCCGGAAAACCCTGGTGCGGCTTCAGTTGCACCGGGGTTTTTTCGTCTCATAAACTGCTGTCAGGATGTCCACTTGCACGTTTGGGAGATGTCGCTGGTGTGACCCTGGTCGGACTTTTTTCAGGTATAAGTTTCTTTTTGGTTATTCATTTATTGAATAATCGTATATTGGTTCGGAATTTCCATTCTGAAAAGGATTCCCTTATACTTGACTCAAGAACAGATCACACAGGTGATCATTGAAACAAACGTTATAATATTCCAGGGAGGAACAAAGATGTCAGAAATGAATAAACCTTTAGCACCTTATGACAAATTACCTGAACTCGAGGAGTACGCAGAATGGTTCAAGGATTTTGCAGATCTTTACAGAGAAGATGGTATTCTTCAGGTTACATGGAGAACAAATAACCACCAGATGCACCATAGTGGTATGTCTCACAGAGCGATTCCACAGCTGGTTCGTATCTTATCTCTCGACTATAAGAACGAGATCATCATTTTCAACCATATCGGTGATACATGGATGATCGAGTCCGATCCAAATGGTTGGGAAACATACTCCGAGCTTCCAAAGGAGCGTTTCCAGCATCAGTACTTTGATGATACAAACCTCATCAAAAACATGGTCTTCGACCTTGATGTGCCTACAATCGGTGTTATGTCCGGCCCTGGTTTCCACTGGGATTCTGCACTTCTCAGCGATGTCACACTTGTAGCGGATGATACAGTCATCGAAGTACCACACGCACAGGGCGGTCTTGTTCCTGGCGATGCTATGGGTCTGATGTGTCAGCATTACCTTGGTACAAAGCGTGGTAACTACTACATGATGACAACACGTCAGATCACCGCTCAGCAGCTGCTTGACTGGGGTATGGTCAGTGAAGTGCTTCCAAAGGGCACAGCCATGGATCGTGCATGGGAAATCGCTCGTATGTGGAAGACAATGTCTTACGAGAACAGAACAATCATGAGCAACCTCGCAAAGAGACCACTCAAGAAACTCCTTGTTGATGATCTCAAGCTTCACACAGTATCCGAACAGTATGGTTCCCTTCTTCGTGTGGCAGCAGGTGATCTTGGTGATGAGAACTCCGCTCAGCAGGATGAGAAATATATCAGCCGTGTCAACGACTACCGTTATGCAACAACAGATATGCAGCAGCCTATGACAAAGGACCTCTGGGTGAATATGCCAAAGAGAGCCGCTGCATGGTTTGAGAGAGTTGAAAAAGGTGAAATCGAGAATCCATTCAAGGTTGAGCCAAAGACACCTTACAGACCAAAGCCGGAGAACTAGATGCCAGCTATTGACAAATTCTATGAATAAGAAATACATGCCGACGATAAAGTGTGTTATTGTATAAAAAGAGAGGGAGGAAATAAAGTCGGAG
>JAZUHQ010000249.1:0-4281 GCA_045641805.1 Lachnospiraceae bacterium | reverse complement strand
TGGATTATGTCTTCGATAACTATGACAGACTGGCCGCATCCATGACCGGTTCCATCGCGCCACAGCCACCTGAAACAGAGGTACAGACAGAAGAGCCGATCATCCTCTCCCATGAAGGTGAGGCACCTGAAACGATCATGATCCAGACAGAGGCTGAGACAGAAGAAAAAGAACCGGCGCCTCAGATCACCGGTTTCAAAGCTTCCCTGAGTCAGATGATCACAAACCGCGAAGACCCAAGAGCCATCGCCAAATTCGTTGCCCAGAGCCTGGTTGTCAAAGCCGGCGACCTGATCAAGGCCTACATGCCTTACTCCATTCCGGTTCTGGTGCTTGGCTTTATTGTGCTCACACTCCTTCTCTTCTGGCTCCTCAGAGTCTCCAGAAGAAGACGTCATCTGAGAAAATACAGAAAGATCCGCAAAGAACGTCTGGAGCATGAAAGCTTCCGCAAAGAAATGGAAGAAAAAGTTTCCGCCGATCTGGCCGCAAAAGAACAGGAGCAGCCAACGGATCACATCATCCGTGAAGATCTCCGCAAGCATCTGGACGATGATCATCCGGAATTCTACTAAAAAAAGAAGGTATTTCCCACCAGGAAATACCTTCTTTTTTATGCCTCGGTATCTGTTTCAGTTTCTGCACCGGACATTCTGTGGCGTCTTTCACGACGCTTCTCAATCACTTCGATTTTCATCTGACGGATGCTTTCTGCCGTCTCTTCATCTACCAGCTTCAATGTTTTCACTGCGTAGACCTTGTTGTCTTCCCCCTTCTTGATACGGATCTTTCCTCTTAGATAGCCATGTTCAGGACAGGTGGACAGACTGTAATAATTCTTTGTCTTTCCTGCAAACCAGCTCAAACGTCGGCGTGCAGTGCGACCACACTTATAACAGCGGGTCTGTCTGACTTCTTTGTCAGCGATCGCTGACTCTTTGGAATCAAACTCTCTGGATACAAACTTGTAATAGGTATCATACACCAGATGGATCTCATCTTCCTTGCACTTTGGATTCTGATAATAATCCACAGAGAACCATTTCTCTGCTTCTCTCAGATCCATCTGTCTGAAGATATCTGCCGTATAGGCCGCATCGTTCACTGCACGGTGGAAACCATCTTTCTTGGAAAGATTGAAGTAATCCACGGCAAACTCGAGGGAAGCGGACGGCATCTCAGGCTCATAGAGCATCTTGAAGAACTTCTGAATATTGAAATATTCGATCGGTCCCTGAAGGAGATCTTCCATATGATGATACTTTAAATTACGCTGCAGTTCGACCAGATCTGTGTTACCCCATGTACAGAAGGTAAACTCGTCGCCGCACCATAACATAAAGTCGACAAGAACGTAAGGAAATGGATCACTGCGGTCCAGTTCTCCCTGTGTAATTCCTGTCAGGTCCTTAGTAATATGATGGAGTTTTTTGTAGAGTTTTGGTCGGATCGTCTCAGAGAAACGATCGATCTCCTGAAGATTCTCGTCCAGAAGCACGGCACCGATCTCTATGATCTCGAACGGCATTCTGTGACTTTCAGAACCTCTTCCATAGGGACATTGATTCCACTCAAAATCCACTACTACATAATTCATAAAAATTTTAACTCCTATCCAACCCATTCTAACATACATTACGGCGACGGTACAAGACAAAAAAGGCGGGATGCCTGCGCATCCCGCCAAAAATCGACAGATTATTCTGCCATATCAATCTCTTCACCGTCTTTCACCTGCTGCATCAGACGGATGGCTTTGTCTACCGTACTCTGATCCGGATTCATAACATACGCATAAGCACTCATGGAGTATGGAATCTGGGAATCACCTGTACCATCGACACTGTAGCTCTTAATGTTCCAGGAAGCCGGAGATTCGAGCTGCTGCTTAACAAGATCTGCGATCTTTGTGTAAGACATGTTGGTCTCAAAGCTGCCTTCCACGCTGGACATGATGGATGTATACTTTGTCAGAAGATCAGGAGACATCATCTTGTTCAGAACAGCTGTGATCACCGCCATCTGGTTTCTGCCTCGCTGTCTGTCACCTTCGGAGAAAGCATAACGCTCTCTTGCAAAAGCCAGGGCCTGTGTACCATTCAGCTGATTGTAGCCCTGAGAGAAATGATAGCCATTGGTGGAGAAGTCATAATCGGAGTAAACATTGACACCACCCAGTGCATCGATAATGTCCACAAAGCCAGTGAAGTTGACCTTGAAGAAGTACTTGATATTGGCATCATACAGCATATTCATTGTATCCATGGAAACATTGGTACCATAGATACCTGCATGTGTCAGCTTATCTTTTCTGCCACCGGAAATGGACAGTGGCACGAAGTAGTCTCGTGGTGTGGAGACAAGCAGGATCTGCTTTGTCTCTGTGTTGATTGTTGCCACAATGTTTACGTCGCTTCGTGTATTGATAATGGAGCTGCCTCTTGTATCGATACCACTGATGTAAACCTGAAGAATGTTTGGATTCGCCTTCTCATCAATGATCTCTTCCTCGAGAACAACCTCAACTTCCTCAGCTGTCAGCTCACGGATCTCGTCCATAATGTTTTCATAGCCCTCGATATCCTCAAGGACAGGAATATAAGCATAGTTGAGGACGATCGCGTCACAGTCACCTTCACGAAGGGCTGTGATCTGTTCCATTACACCGTCATACTCTACTGTTGCGATCTTTTTGCCAAGATCAGCATTGACCTGTCTGACAGCGGCACTTGTATTCTCTGTATCCACGTTGCCCAGGATACCGAATGTATAGTCCGCCGCATCCTGCAGGGTCTGTGCAGGGTCATCTGTGCGCACATAGATACCGATTCTGGATGTCTGTGTATTGGCATTGGAGATCTTTGCCAGTGTATTGATCGTACTGAAAATATAAAGGTTGCCCATAACCATGATCGCAAGGAGCAGGATGGCTAACATCGCACCCAGAATAAAGCGGATCTTCTTTCTGAAATCATTGACCAGAATAAAGACGATCATGAAAAGAACAAAGAAGACAATGCCGACGATCAGCAGAAGGACAGTTGGTACCATCTTTGTTACAACCAGGAGTCCAATGAACTCTGCCATCATGAGAAGCAGAATCGTTAAAATCACAATACCGGGAACTTTCAGTTTTCTTTCCATCTTGTCCTCCTATCCAAGCTCTCGCTCGCAAAAATCAAGCGCAGATGCAATGACTGCATCCATGTCATAGTATTTATACTCACCCAGACGGCCGCCGAAAACAACTTTCTCTTCGGCATCCGCAAGTGCTCTGTACTGCATGTACAGGGCGCCGTTCTTATCATCATTGATCGGGTAATAAGGTTCTACGCCCGGCTTCCACTCGGAGCTGTACTCACGGCTGATGACGGTCTTAGGAAGGTCATTGCCTTCATCATCCTTACCAAACTCGAACCACTTATGTTCAATAATACGTGTCCATGGTGTCTCACGGTCTGTATAGTTGACCGCTGCATTGCCCTGGAAATTCGGCATATCTAAAAGCTCATTCTCAAAGCGGACGGAACGATACTCCAGGAAACCGAGACGATAACCAAAGTAAGCATCGATCGGGCCTGTGTAGATGACCTTATCTGCAAGGGCATCCATCTCCGCTTTCTTCTCGAGATAATCAACCTCCAGCATCACTTCGATGCCATCCAGCATGGCTGCAACCATCTTTGTATAGCCGCCCATCGGAATACCCTGGTAAAGGGCATTGAAGTAGTTGTTATCAAAAGTCAGTCTGACAGGCAGACGCTTGATAATAAAGGATGGCAGCTGGTCGCAAGGACGTCCCCACTGCTTTTCTGTGTAACCCTTGACCAGTTTCTCGTAGATATCTGTACCGACAAGGCTGATCGCCTGCTCTTCCAGGTTACGAGGCTCTGTAATACCGGCTGCTCTCTTCTGCTCCTCAACCTTGGCCTCTGCCTCCTGAGGTGTCACCACGCCCCACATCTTATTAAATGTGTACATGTTGAAAGGCATGGAGTAAAGCTCGCCATGATAGTTGGCAACCGGAGAATTGGTAAAGCGGTTAAATTCCGCAAAACGGCAGACATAATCCCATACTTTTTGATTGTTTGTATGAAAAATGTGTGCGCCATATTTATGAACATGAATACCTTCAATATCTTCTGTATAAACATTGCCCGCGATATTCGGACGTTTATCGATCACAAGAACCGTCTTGCCTGCCGCCTTTGCCTGCTGTGCAAACACTGCACCGTAAAGGCCTGCACCAACAACAAGATAGTCATATTTTGCCATTGATAT
>JAZUHQ010000248.1:0-7855 GCA_045641805.1 Lachnospiraceae bacterium | reverse complement strand
ACATGGCTACGATCCGACTTCCGCACAGGCCGCACCTGCTGCATTGATGAGCTGAGGCAGGAAGATCTGCTGTTTTTCGTATTTGTCACCAACCACGTCAAGGGCCGGGATCAGCTTGAGGTTGATCACATCCATCTCACTCATGGTCTCCAGAAGTTTTTTGGTCAGGTCAGCTGTCTCCTGTTTAAGACCCTTGAGCACAGCTGCCTCAATGGTCATCTCGGCAGATTTGGAAGAGGCGGGTGCTTCCTCCACGCCGGAAAAGCGCTCAATATAGCGTTCACAGCCGGCATCTTCCCCGGATAAGGCTCTGAATGCAAAGACTGCATCCATGATTGCTTTCTGGTTCGGGTTAATGATCGGCAGATCCAGACCACACTGCATGGCCTGTGTTAAAAAGCTGGTCGTGACATATTCTCGTTTTGGAAGGCCGAATGAAATGTTGCTGACGCCAAGAACACAGTGAAGTCCCAGCTGCTCATGCACCATGCGGACAGCCTTCAATGTCTCTTTGGCCTGATCCTGCTGAGCAGAAATGGTCAGGGTCAGACAGTCGATCAGCACATCTTCTTTCGGAATACCGATGGCCATCGCTTCTTCCATGATGTGCTTGGCCATCTCAAAACGTGCTTCCGCTGTATGCGGGATACCTCTCTGATCCATGGTCAGTCCGACAACGGCAGCCCCATAGCGCTTGACGATCGGAAGGATGGTTCTGAGTTTTTCCGGTTCCGCATTGACAGAGTTCACAATCGCTCTGCCCTTGCAGTAGCGAAGGCCCATCTCGATCGCAGCCGGATCGGAGGAATCGATCTGGAGGGGCAGATCTGTCACGCTCTGCACAGCCTTGACAACTTCTTTCATGAGGGCCGGCTCATCGATGCCCGGCAGACCCACATTGATATCTAAAATATCGGCACCTGCATCCTGCTGCTCGATCGCTCTCTCCATGATATAGTTCATGTCATGCTCTCTGAGGGCCTGCTGGAAGCGTTTCTTGCCGGTTGGATTGATACGTTCTCCGATGACACGGACACCACCAAAATCAGACATGTGGGCATCCGAACAGACGCCGCGTTTTCTGACAGGCCGCAGGTCCGGTGCCGCCTCAGAGATCTGTCCTAAAGCTTTGATAAAGTCCGGGGTTGTTCCGCAGCAGCCACCCATGATGGAAACGCCCAGATTCGCAAAAGCTTTCATCTGGTCGCCGAAATCTGCCGCATCCATATGATAACCGCCTGTCGCAGGATCCGGAAGGCCTGCATTCGGTTTGACGATCAGCGGCTTGTCTGTCCAGAGACGCATCTCCTCAATGAGAGGATAGATTTCTTCCGGTCCCAGGGAACAGTTGATACCCATCGCCTCCACACCGAGACCATCCAGTGTCGCTGCCATAGCGGCCACGGTCGTTCCGGTGAAGGTACGTCCTGTTTTTTCAAAGCTCATGGTCACCCAGATTGGCAGATGGCTGTTCTCCTGAGCCGCCAGAACAGCAGCTTTCACCTCGTAAAGGTCTGTCATCGTCTCAAAAACGACCAGATCTGCGCCGCCTTTCTCGCCGGCTCTGACCATCTGGGCATAGATTTCATAGGCATCCTCAAAAGACAGGGTGCCCAGCGGTTCCATCAGTTCGCCGATCGGACCGACATCCAGTGCCACTCGGGCACGGCCGTCAGCTGTCGCTTTGGCGATCTGAATATTCTTTTCTATAATCTCTTCTACCGTATAACCGGTATCCTTTAATTTATGCGCATTGGCACCGAAAGTGTTCGCATAGATCACATGACTTCCGGCATCTATATATTGTTGATAAATTCTCTGACTGATCTGTGGATGGAGAATACCAAAAATCTCCGGTCTTTCTCCAAGCGCCAGGCCTGCGGCCTGAAGCATGGTACCGGTGGCACCATCCAGTAGTGTAATCTTACCCATTGCAAGGGGCTCCTTTTTTTCTGTATTGACATGTCCTGAACATGCTGCAGACCTCACAGCCTCGTTTTCTTTTCGGCTGAGGTTTTTTTGAAATACCGATGATCGCTGTCACGGACTTTCGTGGGACAAGCAGATGACTGCCTGTCACTGTCAGACCGATCCTGCGGGATGTATTCAACATCTCACACAGATGATTCTGCACTTCGATGGAAAGGTCCCCGTAGCCCGGACTGAAACGGTCGGTGATATAGAGGCCCTGAGTCTTCAGATCCGTCTCCAGATCTTCCTGAAAATGGTCGCAGACGTTCTCCACCGCCGTACTGGCACAAGCATCCATGATCAGGGCATCTGCCATGTTCATAACTTCCGCCCGCATCAGACGCTGTTCCAGACCGCTTCCTAAAGTCACCGCCAAAAGGACCGCCTCGTGACACTCTGAGAGCAGGTCCTTAAGATCCTGACTTTCAAAGGCAGTCCCTGCGATCCTTCCTGCCGATACCGGCACATGCATATAGACCATACGTGGCTGAGAAGCCTTGATGACCGCTTCCTTGCAGCTTTCGATCTGGTCCTGCAGCTTTGGATCCAGTTCCTGGTCTCTGTAACCAAGGTACATCAGTATTTCATTGTCATTCAGTTGTGTTAGTTTAGCTTCCAGCATTTTAGTAGACTTTGAAGAATTCTACTTCTTCACCTGCAGGTCCTACACAGAAACCAACTCTGACAGGGAATACAGGATTGGATGGAATGTCCACATCCTTTGGTTCCACTGTGATCGTGTAGCCTGCCTTGCGGACAGTCTCGATACAGAGATCCACATCATCTGTCTCAAGCGCAAAGTGATTGATACTGCCGGTCTGATCCTGGATCATGCCTGCTGCAAAAACTTCGATCACGGAGTTCCCTGTATCGATCATAGCACCCCCGTCCCAACTTCTTAAAAGATCCAGTCCGAGGATCTCTGTGTAGAAACGGATCACTTCATCAAACATAGCATCGTCTTTACATTTGATGGCCACATGATGTGTGCCTTTAATTAATTTTGCCATTGTCTCTTCACCTTTCTTTTGTCATCTTTGGAATGACATTTCTATTTTCTTATGTATATTCTTTCCCCACATTTAGGACCATTATACACTAAGCCCCCACATGGGACAACTTACTCCTGCCTAAATCGTTTAAAAAATAAAGTTTCAATATCAGAGCGAAGTAGGTCCAGGGAAGAAAAAAGACAGATCCGGACAATCCCGAATCTGTCTTTTTTATAGTTGTCTATTTTTCGTATTTATTTCTGATCTCTTCAGTCACTCTGATGATCTTGCTCTCAAATGGTGCAAGCACAACTGTACCGATCTTGACATCGTGTGCGTTGTGGTTCATCATCATCACGATCTTGTTATCGCCCTCACCACGGATCACAATCTCTGCGCCATCCTCTGTAGGAATCGTGAGAATAGACTGCTCCTTGAGGATCATTCTGGAAAGGTCATTGAGTGTACCATCATCGAGAGAACATCCAAGGTAGTAAACACGGCCCTTACCACAGGATTTACGGGTTACTGCCGCAAACTCCTCATAGAACATATCGCCATAATGGTAAAGCACTTCTGCCTCACTGTCAGGCACCAGCATGTCACGGAAGACACCGCCGTAGCCCTTCTTACCTTCACAGATACCATAACCCTTGACAGGGAATGCATTGTATTCCTGAAGACTCTCTGTCTCAACGATCTGAACACCGGCCATCTGATCATAGCCAACCGGCATCAGGGCACCTAAAACAAGGTTGTTGTCCTCATCCTTGATCGCACTTCTGTATGTCATGACAACCGTACCACCATTTTCAACAAAGGCCTGTACTTTCTTTCTTGTCTCTTCCTTTGTGATGATCATTACAGGAAGAATCAGTACTTTATATTTGCTGAAATCTGTATCATGCTGAATGATATCCACTGGCACGTTGAGGTCATAGAAAGGTTTGTACATCTTTCTCATCTCAGCGTGTGGATCGAGAAGAATACTCTGTTTCTGAATTCTGAAAGCAGCCACAGAATCGTAGTCATAAACGATCGCCACATCCGGTCTGATCGGTGTATGAAGGACATCCTGATACTGCTTAATGTCTGCATACAGGCTCTGTACCTCATAGAACTTACGACGCTTGACATTGTCGGAATCCAGGATACCATAACAGAACTGCTCTGCACCCTTTGTGTAGCCTCTGTAACGGAAATACATCATGGATTCACAGCCATGGGCAATACCCTGGTAAGACCACATCTTCGCCTGATTTGGACGAGGAAGGAAACCTGTCACATCATGACCCTGTGCACCCATGATCGCCTCTGTGATCCAGAAATTCTCCTGTTTGAAGCCACGGATAAAGTCAAGACTGAAGGCAATCTCGTGTGGTGGAATCGGCTCTTTCTGACCACCCCATACAGGATAGTTGTTGAAAGCAACGATATCCAGATGCTTTGCAACATCTGCATAGGAAACATGCTTATCAAGACCGCCGGATGGGAAGTCATGCATAACAAGGGCATTCGGAGCGATCTCTTTGACCAGATCACGCTGGAAGCTCATAAAGTTGACAATACTTTCATTTCTGAAACGTTCCCAGTCAAGACGAAGGGCAGGGTTATGTGTTGTGATGGTCTCTGTAGGAATAGGGATCTCATCAAAACTGTTATACTGCTGGGACCAGAAACATGTACCATGAACTTCGTTCATGTGGTTAATGTCGCCTTTCCACTTCTTCACAAGGAACTTTTTGAATGCATCATGACACTGCTCACAGTAACAGATATCACTGCCTTCATGACCGATCTCATTATCGATCTGCCATGCCACGATTGCTTCTTCATCTTTATAATGTTCAACCATCTTGCGGATGATCTTTTCTGAATAACTGTACATCTCAGGACTGTTAAAACAGTACACATGACGTCCACCAAAGGCACGCTTTTTACCACCTTCAAACTCTGAAAGAATGGATGGGTACTTTTTGGCAAGCCATGCCGGGATCGCAGCTGTTGGTGTTCCCATAACAACCTTCAGGCCGCGTGCTTTTGCTTTTTCAATAACCAGATCAAAGAAAGAGAAGTCATACTGGCCTTCCTTCTTTTCAATGAGATGCCATGCAAATTCTGCAATTCGGATCACGTTACAGCCAAGCTCAACGATGGTGTCAAGGTCTGCATCCATCATCTCTACCGGCCACTGCTCAGGATAGTAATCAACTCCTAAAAACATCATAATACCTCTTTACTCACATAATAAGTTTGGAAACTCGTTAACCATTGTACATGATAGTAGGCATGAATGCAATCCACCGTTTGTCACTTTATCAAAACTCTAACATAACGCCATGTGAAATGTTGTATACAATGTGCTTTTTTCACAAAAAAATCCCGCACAGCCGAAGCTGTACGGGATCTGAGTTTACTTATTGTCAATCACTAATGTGCAGATTAGTTGATTGTTGCATGGTAGAAGTACTTCATACCAAGAGCTGTGCCGTAAACGCCATCTACATAACCCTTGATCATGTATGGGTCATTGTAGTAGTAAAGAGGAATGATACACCATGTATCCATGAGCATATCCTCTGCCTCGTGCATGATGTTTGCACGCTCAGCAAGATCTGGAGTCTGACGGATAGCTGTGATCATTTCATCGTATACGGACCAGTCAAGAGCCTTGCTGTCGTCACGACCAAACTGACAGTCGTTGTTACCGGAGTTTGTTGTCCACATCTCAAGCATGTTGATAGGGTCATCGTAGTCCATTACCCAACCTTCACGAGCGAAGTCGAAGTTTCCGTTCTTACGTGTATCAAGGAATACATTCCACTCCTGCTGATCGATTGTCATGTTGATACCAACAAGTGCAAGGTCAGCCTGGATGGACTCAGCGATCTTAACGTTACCTTCGGAGTTGTTTGTAAGGTATGTCATGGATACGTCTCTTGTAAGAGCGGAACCATCCCAAAGACCGATGGAAGCAAGAAGTTCTTTAGCTTCTTCAACGTTTGCATCGTAGTCAAGGCTGTAGTAACCATCAGAACCAGCCTGGAATACACCACCGTTACCATCAGCTGCAGCAGCTGGGATAAATGTGTTAGCTGGAACCTGACCTGTCTGGCCGATTGTGTCAACGATGTACTGACGGTCGATTAAGAGAGTTACTGCATGACGGAATACTTTAGCCTGCTCCTCATCAAGACCAAGGTTCTCATAAAGCTTGGAGTTGTAGTTGAAGCCAGCGTAGTATGTACCGAGCTCATCGATACACTTAAACTCTGGGGACTGCATAGCAGCTGTGAGCTCATCTGTAGGAACGGAATCGATGAAGTCAAGGTCACCAGCCTGGTAAGCTGTGTATGCGGATGTATCGTTGGATGTAAGCATTACATTAAGTGTTGTAACTGTTACGGAATCAGCATCCCAGTAGTTCTCATTCTTAACGTATGTCATGGAAGCATCATGTGTCCAGGACTGAAGGGAATAAGCACCGTTTGTTACGAAATCTTCGCCTGCATCGTTAGCCCATGTACCAGCAGGAACAGCTTCTGTTGTACCAGCTTCTACTGTTGGCTCATATACTGGGAAGAAGTATGGGAATGCAGCAAGGTCAAGGAAGTATGGGCAAACAGCTGCAAGCTGAACTGTAAGAGTCTTGCCATCTTCAGATGCTACAACTGCTTCTGGGTTAAGACCTTCTTCATAAGAGAAGTTGTCACCAAATACTTCACAAAGGTAGCTGTAGTCTGCTGCGAGTTCTGGTCTTGCAGCACGTGTCCAGGAATATACGAAGTCGTTAGCATCAAGAGCTTCGCCGTTGGACCACTTAAGACCATCACGTAATGTGAATGTGTAAGTCATACCGTCTTCGGAAACTTCCCAGCTCTCTGCACATGCTGGCTCAAGTTTACCATCTGCATTGTAACGAAGAAGACCTTCGAATGCGTTAACTGCAAGACAACCACCGTCTACAGAACTGTTAAGTGCTGGATCAAGGTGAGCTGGCTCGGAAGACATAAAGATGTTTAATGTTGTTTTGTCATCTTTTGCTGTTGCCTCAGCTGGAGCCTCGGAACCCTCTGTTGCTGCTTCTGTTGCTGCTGGCTCAGCTGGAGCTGGAGCTGGAGCAGGCTTGGAACCACAAGCTGCAAGAGAAAGAACCATAGCTGCAACTACGAGTGCGCTAATGTGTTTTTTCATTTTTCTCCTCCTAAATAAATGAAATTGTTCAGGTTTTACACCACCTGATATTTTATAATAAAATCCTGGTATTGCCAAGCTTTTATCTAAAGTTTATTTGTTCCAACATGCAACAAAATGGCCATTGCCTCTGTCTCTGAGTGGTGGCATCTCAGCTGCACACTGTTCTGTCGCATATCGGCAACGTGTACGGAATGGACAACCACTTGGCATTCTCAGTGGGGATGGCACATCACCCTCAAGGATGATACGTTTGCTCTTACGTGCTGTCTCAGGATCCGGAATAGGCACTGCGGATAAAAGAGACTCTGTGTAAGGATGTGTTGGATTGTACATGAGTTCATCTGCGTCTGCAAGCTCCATCATGTGACCAAGGTACATAACGGCGATACGGTCGGAGATGTGATGGACTACAAGAAGGTCATGAGCGATGAAGAGATAAGCCATACCTCTCTGCTCCTGAAGTTCTTCGAACATGTTGACAACCTGTGCCTGGATGGATACGTCAAGAGCGGATACAGGCTCATCACAGACGATGAACTTTGGATCTACAGCAAGGGCTCTTGCGATACCGATTCTCTGACGCTGACCGCCGGAGAACTCATGGGCATAGCGGGTTGCATGCTCCGCATTCAGGCCAACCAGATTCATCAGCTCCAGGATCTTCTCGCGGCGCTCCTTGCGGTTGCCGTAGAGCT
>JAZUHQ010000247.1:0-2530 GCA_045641805.1 Lachnospiraceae bacterium | reverse complement strand
TATAAAAAATGAGTACAGCTCTTTTGTCTGTACTCATTTTTTGGTCCGTATGTAGACGATGCCTGCAAAGATTGCCACAATGGCTTCTGTGACAGGCAGTGATAACCAGATGCCATCCATTTTTAAAAAGCCTGAGAGAAGGATGGCGGCCGGAATCAGAACAAGAAAACCTCGCATAATGGAAACAGCCTGAGAAGGAATGGCTTTCTCTGTAGAAGCAAAGAAAAGGGACATAATGATGTTGAAGCCCATCAGCGGTGTTGCCAGGAAATAAAGACGGAGGCCTCTGACAGCGGTCAGCTGAAGCTCGGCATTCTGCTCCGTATTGAAGACCTGTGTGATCGGGCCGGCACCGGCCTCGATGATCAGCAAGGTGACGGCTGAGACAAGGATCAGGGTCACCATGGCATACTTGAAGATAGTGCTCACGTTTTTGCGGTTGCCTTCGCCGTAGGAACGGCTGGTGAGCGGCTGGATACCCTGAGCGATACCGGTGAAGGTGGAGGCAACGACCAGAGAGATGTTGGCAACAACACCGTAGGCGGCGACACCAATGTTGCCGCGAAGACCCAGGATCAGAAGGTTATAGACAATGATGACGATGCCGGAGGACAGCTCATTGATCAGGGCGGAGAGACCGAGCGGGATGATCTGGATGAAAGCCCTCGGGGAAGGCAGCTGGATGTCCAGATGGAAGCTGTTCTTCCGCATGATCAGATAAGGCAGAAGGACCAGGAGGTTGAAGCCCGGGGAGAAGCCGGTAGCCAGAACGGCACCGAACATGCCCATGTTCATTTTCATGATAAAAATGTAATCGAAAAGGACGTTGGACAGACAGCCGGAGGCGGAAGCAATGGCTGCCAGGGTTGGACTGCCATCATTTCGAACAAAGGCATTGAGAACGCTGGAGACCATGAAGAGAGGGGCAAAGAGGAAGGTGATCTTCATATAGATCATGCCCATCTCAAAGGTTTCACTGTCTGCACCAAGCAGGTAAGAGACCTGGTCGGATGCGACCATGCCGATGACAAAGTAGAGGATACCGAAGAAGATACCCAGATACATGGCGTTGGTATAGATCTGATTGCCCGCCCGCTGATGGCCGCGGCTCTTGTGAATGACGAACTTGATAGCCGCGCCGGTGGCGATCATCATGGAGGTACCATAGACCAGGCTGTAGATAGGAATCGCCAGGTTGAGGGCAGCGAGGCCGATGGAACCACAGCCTTTGGATACATAATAGGTATCGATCAGGATGTAGAAGGAGAGGGCCATCATAGAGCCGATATTCGATAAAATGTAATGTATAAATTCTTTGAGTAGATTTTTCTGCATAGAGGGTTCCTGTAAAACAAAAAATCCGGCAATCCATATCTTCAAAGGCCTAACGATACAGATCCCGGTTCAGAGAGTACTACCCGGCGGCAGAACTCCGTGTTCTATTATAGAATAAAGAGAAAGACAATGTCAATGTTTGGCCAGATCAAAAAAGGACGATGTGTGCATCGTCCTTTTTTGTATCTGCTGTTTACAGATTGTCGATATAATCGATCATTTCAGCAAAGGTGCCTTTTGGTCCCTGCCATGGATGATCGGCGCATGGAATCATGGAATCGGTCACGAGATAACAGGATAAGCCGGCAGCAGTTGCAGCGACCATATCTTCCATCTCATCATTGCCGATCACAAGACACTCGGATGGATCAAGGTCCAGTCTCTGGCAGATGCTTGTAAAGTAAGCAGGGTTTGGTTTGCAGAAGCAGTCGGACTCATAGGAAGTCACCAGATCGAAATCTTCAGGTGTCAGGCCGACCCACTTCATACGTGTGATCTGACCCGGCATTGGGAAGATCGGATTGGTGGAAAGAACGACTTTTTCAGCCTTTCTGTGGGCAGCAGCGACAGCTTTGACAGCCAGCGGATTGTCCTCTGTGAACTTTTTAGCGGCATTGAATTCATTGCTGTAGAAATCGTCACAGAGTGGACGGATCGCTTCTTCAGGAACGCCGCTGTACTGGTTGAAGTAATTCCAGAAGGCGTCCACGTTTGGCATGGTACCCTTGTTTTTCACCATTGCAGCTGTACCTGCCCAGATCAGATCCACCAGTTTCTTTGGGTCAATGCCTGTGTGAGCGACTTTGGCAGCCAGCATCTTGAAATAACCGTATGTAAATGCATCCTGGTCCATTGGCAGCAGTGTGCCGTCCAGGTCAAAAAAGATAGCTTTAATAGACATGTTAGTTCTCCTTTACGTCTGTAGTACCTGTTGTCATCAGGACTATAGTAACGCAAATCCGCCAAAATGGAAAGTAGGGTTTTGGGAATTGAAGAAGAGGCACAATCGATTTATAATAAAGGTCAGAAAAAACGGAAAGGAATGACGTCTATGGATATGGATCGTTTAAATAAACAGTTTGATTTTATCAGGGAGATCGATAAGGAAAAATTCATCGGAAGACAGACCTATCTGTCCGATGCAAAGCGAAAGGAAAACGATGCTGAGCATGCCTGGCATATGGCGATCATGACC
>JAZUHQ010000246.1:0-4632 GCA_045641805.1 Lachnospiraceae bacterium | reverse complement strand
CATGAGTTCTTATATCGATGATTCCATCGTGGATGGACCGGGTATGCGTTTTGCCCTCTTTACCCAGGGATGCCCGCATGGATGCCCGGGCTGTCACAATCCGGAGACCCATGATTTTACTTTGGGCACGGACATGGCGCTTGGAAAGCTCTTTGATGAGGCCATGGAAAATCCCCTCCTTGAAGGCATCACCTTCTCGGGTGGTGAGCCCTTCTGTCAGCCCGGCCCCCTTTCAGTGCTTGGTGTCCAGATCAAAAAACACGGGCTGGATGTCACCACATTTACAGGCTTTACCTATGAAGTTCTTTTGAAAAAAGCAGAGACAGAGCCGGAAGTGGCCGATCTGCTGGCCGTTACGGATCTATTAGTAGATGGACCTTTTGTGCTGGCGGAGAGGAATCTGGAGCTTTTATACAGAGGCAGTGAAAATCAGAGACTGATCGACCTGGCAGCTATGAGAAATGCCGGCGACATGTCACACATCATCATATGGGAGGAAACACCATGATCAGTCATATCTTAGAGAGTCACATCGATGAAGAGTTTAATTCAGGAAGAGGTTATCTCCACCTTTATACCGGTGATGGTAAAGGTAAGACAACGGCTGCAGTAGGTCTGGCGATCCGTTGTGCCGGTATCGGTGAGGATGTTATTTTTGCTCAGTTTTTAAAGACCGGAGAGTCCGGCGAGCTCAATCTCCTTCGCCGTGTGCCACATGTGGAAGTCATCCTTCCCGGTAAGAAGTTTGGTTTCAGCTGGACCATGTCCCCTGAAGATAAAAAAGAAGCAGAGAGAACCTACTATGATTACCTTGCCAAGATCTTAAAGCGTGCCCAGTATGGCGACTACCGCATGCTGATCCTGGATGAGATCCTGGATGCCATCCGACTCAAGCTGGTGGACGAGGTCCTCTTTATGCAGTTCCTGGATGAGATGCCGGATGAGATCGAGGTTGTTCTGACAGGCCGTGGCCCTTCTCAGGCCATGATCGACAGAGCGGCCTATGTGACAGAGATGCATAAGGTGAAACATCCGTTTGACGATGGTGTCAAATCCAGAAGAGGCATTGAATATTAATGTTTGACTACTTAAAAGGCAGAAGGCCGGGCTTTATCGATGATGAGCGCATGAACTATTATGCGGTCATGGTCCCGGTTGTGATCAAAAATGAAGAACCGCACATCCTGTTCGAAGTGCGGGCAGGCTCTCTTCGAAGACAGCCGGGAGAGATCTGTTTTCCGGGTGGAAGAAGAGATGGCGACGAGACACCGATCGACAATGCAGTCAGAGAGACGGCAGAAGAACTCTATATCTCCCCGGATCAGATCGAAGTGATCGCCCAGATGGACACCTTGAGAACCGTTTATGATACGGAAGTATCCGTGGTACTGGGTATCCTTCATGACTATGAGATGACTTATTCCAAACATGAGTGTGCGGAAGTCTTTCTTGTTCCGCTCCGCTTCTTTATGGAAAACGACCCGGATGAATACATCAATACAGTCTATACGCAGACTGCAGACGATTTCCCGCATGATAAGGTGCCGGGAGGCAAGCACTACCGCTGGCGCAGCGGTACACGGTCCGTTTATTTTTATGAATACGATGCCTATGTGATCTGGGGCCTGACGGCCTACATCATGCAGGGCGTTGTGAAGACGATGAAAAAGGAAGGTAAATAGAATGGCCAATATCAAAGATGTCAACAGCAAAGGAGAAGCCGTTAAAAAGAAGAAAACATCCTCCTATGGCTTTAAAAAGAAACCGGCCGGCAAGAAAGACCTGACAGCGGTTGTGGCTAAGAAGCCGGTTCGTAAGATCGTAGAGTACTTCTACTTTACAGATAAGGAGATCAACTGCAGAGACCTCTTAAATGCCACAGGTCCTTTTGATCCAAAGTCCGATATCTGGCCGGATCTCAACCTTATGGAAGTGGTCATGGGTTATGACTCCCTCATCTTCCAGGATGCGACCGAATGCTTCATCGATGAAGAGGACATGAAGTGGTTTGAAGCGCAGGGTATCAAGACCAAGTATCAGGTCAGCTATGATACAGGCGATATCGCAGAAGTCCGCAAAGCCCTGAAACAGATCATGGGCGTCCTTGGCGGCGTGATCTGCTCTGATACCGATGACTTTATGCCATGCTATAAGGTAGAAGATCTGGATAAACTCCAATAGATAATAAAGGGGTATAGACAAAATGTGTTGGTGACTAGCCCATCATAAACAGGGATTGACAGATAGGGACCGGGTACGAGTATAAATTCTTCTGATTTTGAAGTGTTTTGTACTCGTACCCGGTCCCGTTTGATTTACATGAATTAATATTATGCGTTTAAGGATTTTGTTTTGTACTTCTCTTCACAGTACATGCATCTGTAAGTGTTGGTTGCCTTGTCTGTGAGGATGAAGATGTTTGGAAGCTCCTGCTCAATGGATGTGATACATCTTGGGTTCTTACACTTGATGATGTTCACAAGCTTCTTTGGATGGTGGAGCTGTTTTTTCTCGACAACTACGCCGTCTTTGATGATATTGACGGAGATCTTGTGGTTGATGAAACCAACGACATCCAGGTCGATATCTGTGTGGCCTGTGATTTTGATGATGTCCTTCTTGCCCATCTTTTTGCTGTCCGCATTTTTGATGATGGCAATCTGACAATCCAGTTTGTCGAGCTCCAGATACTTATAAAGATCCATGCTCATACCTGCAGGGATGTGATCTAATACGATACCGTTGTCAAGTCCGCTGATATTTAACATAGAATTACACCTCGATTTCCAGTAATGTGAGGATCAGGGCCATACGAATGTACATGCCGTACTGAGCCTGTCTGAAGTATGCTGCTCTTGGGTCGTCGTCCACTTCAACAGCAATCTCGTTGACACGTGGCAGTGGATGAAGAACAAGCATGTCTTCCTTGGCGAGTGCCATCTTTTCGTTATTTAAGATATAGAAGTCTTTCATACGGATGTAGTCTTCTTCGTTGAAGAAACGCTCTTTCTGAACTCTTGTCATGTAGAGGATGTCCAGTTCAGGGATCGCTTCGTCAAGGCTCTGTACTTCCTTGTATGGTAACTGCTTCTTCTCAAGCATTTCTGTGATGTACTCCGGTACACGAAGCTCAGGAGGGGAGATGAGTACGAAGTTCACGTTCTCATATCTGGAAAGGGCTTCGATGAGGGAGTGTACAGTACGACCGAACTTAAGGTCACCGCAGAGACCAACTGTGATGTTGTCGAGACGGCCCTTTAAGGAACGGATGGTCATAAGGTCTGTTAATGTCTGTGTAGGATGCTGATGGCCGCCATCACCTGCGTTGATCACAGGGATCTTGGCTTTTAAGGAACCAACCAGTGGTGCGCCTTCTTTAGGATGACGCATTGCACAGATGTCTGCATAGCAGCCGATCATGATGACTGTATCGGAGACAGATTCGCCCTTGGCAGCAGAGCTTGTGTTGGCGGAAGAAAAACCAAGAACATGACCGCCCAGATGATACATTGCTGCTTCAAAACTGAGACGTGTACGTGTGCTTGGTTCGTAGAAACATGTGGCAAGAGTTTTTCTGTCACAAGCATGGGCATATTTATCCGGATTGCTTTCAATATCGCAAGCAAGATCCATCAGCTTTTCAAGCTCTTCTACAGAAAAATCCATCGGGTTTAATAAATGACGTGGCATTTTGAACCTCCTTTATATCAATGAATGGATACGCTGGTTATCTCAGTTATTATACCAGTTTTGGATATAAATTGAAAGAGGGAAAGGGAAAACCACCTATAAATCTTAAGAATGTCTTAAGCTTAAGCCTGTATCAGAAGATAATTCTTTCTTTTATTCGACAATTATAGTATGATAAAAAGAAGGAGGTAGAAAAGATGAAAAAGCTTGATAAAAACAACAAACTTTATCGAATCTTTTTATACGATCCTGATTTTGATGACTCAGACATTGAGCAGATGAGTGAGAAACAGCGGGAGAAGCTGATTCCTGAGCGCAAGTCTGTGCCATTTTTACGAGGCGTTGTCATTCAGATCATGACGTTTATCAATATTTGCAAAAAGCATCTGGCGGCGACAGCCGTGGGTATTTGTTTAGTTGCGATGATTGTTTGCTTTGGCGGAAGCGGTTTGCTCAGCTACCTGTCAAAGGCAAGGGTTCCGGCCGTCGGCGGTATGGACCTGGACCGTGCGGAGCTGGAACTTCAGCAGCGTTCCTTTACGATGACCGTTGGTGAAGATGTATATTCCAGTGTGGTCACGAAGGGATTGGTTGCATACGCGGAGGAAGAGGGAACACGTGTCAAGAAAGGATCAGAGATCACGGTCTATATCAGTAAAGGACCGGTCATCCATGTGACTTCTGTCATCGGTATGGATGAGAAGGAAGCCAAGCGTGCCCTTCAGGACCAGGGACTTGTCGTGACGACCGATAAGGCCTATTCCGATGATTTTGACAAAGATATGATCATGGCCCAGAGTATCGCTGCAGGCGATAAGGCTGATCAGGGGGATGAGATCCTCATCACGATCAGTAAGGGCAGTAAACCATTTAAGATCAAGGATTACACTGGCAAGACCAAATCTGAGGCCAAGAAGGCCATTAAGAAAAAGGGTCTCAAGG
>JAZUHQ010000245.1:0-7094 GCA_045641805.1 Lachnospiraceae bacterium | reverse complement strand
GGAGAGTATGGCAATGGGGGTTATACCGAGCCAATCAGTGTCGCTGTTTCTGATTATCCGGATGGGCCTTATGATTATCTTGGCCATGTCCATTATCCGGATGGCAAGATCATGATGGACTATATCTGTTTTGATCCTGCGGTCATGAATGATGAGGGTGTGATCAGACTCTACTATGGTACGCAGTATGGATACGAAGAGGATGAGAACTTCCTGATCGATGACTATGGTATTAAGGAAGAAATCGAGATGTTTGGCCGATCTCGTGAAGAGATCCTTTCTTACAAGGATAGCATCATGGGTGCGATCACTCTGGTTCTTGAGGACGATATGGTCACTGTTAAGGAGAGACCAAAGCATGTGATCCCATATAAGGTGAAGGGGACTTCTTTTGAAGCCCATCCTTTCTTTGAAGCTTCTTCCATGCGCAAGATCGATGATCAGTACTTCTTCGTCTATTCCTCCTGGCAGAATCATGAGCTCTGCTATGCAACCAGTCCTTATCCGGACCGTGACTTTGTCTACCGCGGAACCATCGTCTCCAATGGCGATATAGGTTTCAATGGCCGACCAGAAAGTCAGAAGATGAACATGACAGGTACGACCCATGGCAGTATTGAATGCCTGAATGGTCAGTGGTATGTCTTCTACCACAGATTAACCCATAAATCTGACTACAGCAGACAGGCTTGCGCAGAACCGATCACTATTCAGGCAGATGGCGCCATTGACCAGGTGCCAATGACAAGCTGTGGCCTCAATGGCGGTCCGTTACAAGGAAAGGGCAGCTACCCTGCTGTGATCGCCTGCAACATCACCAACGGCCGTATGCCGCATGGCTGCAACAGTATCTACAGCTTTTCCTTCCCGAATGTCACCAACATCGGAGAGGAGAGATTTATCGGTGAGATCTGTGAGGGAACCTTGATCGGTTTCAAGTACTTCGATTTTAAGCAAGTATCCAAAATCGGCCTCGTTGCCAGAATCGAGGACGAGACAAACATGGTGCGTCATGAAGGCATCATTCGTATGGATGATCGTGGTCAGGCAAGACCGATGGAAGAGGGCAGCATCGAAGCGCCTGGTATCCCAAGTGAGGAACCGGTCTTTGAGATTCGACTTTCAGAAACAGGGGAAGCTATCGGCTGGATCAAGATGGATCCTGAAAGCAATACATGGATGACCTATGAAACCGAGGTTAAGGTTCCTGATGGTGTGCAATCTTTATTCCTTGTTTATCATGGAAAGAAGCATTGCCAGCTGAAAGATCTTCTGCTTGTCTAAACATAGAAGAAATACAAAGAAAAAACATACCAAATGTCGGATTTTTGGTAAAATAAATATAACATTTCTGCATGTTTTTCATGCAGAAGAGAGAGAGGAAAAGGATATGAAATCATTTATTGACAAAGTCATGAGCACAAGCCTGATCGTTCGAATCGTGATCGGTCTTGTCATCGGTGTTCTCCTTGGTCTGTTTGTACCGGGAGCAACTGCGGTATCCATTCTTGGTACCGTTTTTGTAGGCGCACTCAAAGGTGTAGCGCCTGTACTTGTTTTTATTCTGGTCATCAGCGCCTTATCCAATGCCAGCATGGGTATCGGTGATCGATTCAGAACAGTTATCATCCTGTACATGCTGAGTACATTGCTCGCTGCCGTTGTTGCGGTTGTCGGCAGTATGCTCTTCCCTGTCACCATGGTCATGCAGACAGGTGATATCAGCAATACACCACCGGGTGGTATCGGTGAGGTTCTTTCAAACCTCCTTTCCAACATGGTCAGCAATCCAATCACAGCGATCTCTTCAGCCAACTATATTGGTGTCTTATTCTGGGCCGTTATTTTTGGTCTTGCCCTCAAGCAGTTTGCTAAAGCTGAGACTTTAAGAGTTGTAGCGGATTTCGCAGATATGGTTTCCTGTGCGGTTCGCTGGATCATCCAGTTTGCACCATTTGGTGTTTGTGGTCTTGTTTTTGACACAGTATCAGAGAATGGTCTTTCCATCTTCAAGGATTACGGAAAACTGCTGGTTCTTCTTGTAGGCTGTATGTTCTTCGTTGCCCTTGTGATCGACCCATTTATCTCCGCACTCTACCTGAAGCGAAATCCATTCAAGCTTGTTTTCACATGTCTTCGTGAGAGTGGTATCACAGCCTTCTTTACAAGAAGCTCTGCTGCCAACATCCCTGTCAACATGCGTCTTTGTGAACGTCTTGGCCTTGAGAAGGATTTTTACTCAGTTTCTATTCCACTCGGTGCAACCATCAACATGGATGGTGCGGCGATCACGATCACCGTTATGACACTTGCTGTATGTAATACACTGGGAATGCAGGTAGACTTTGTATCTGCACTCCTTCTGTCCCTCCTTGCAACAATCAGTGCCTGTGGTGCTTCCGGTGTTGCCGGTGGTTCCCTGCTTCTGATTCCAATGGCTTGTTCCCTCTTCGGCATCAGCAATGACATTGCCATGCAGGCGGTAACCGTAGGTTTCATTATCGGCGTTATTCAGGACTCCGTAGAAACAGCCTTAAACTCCAGTGGTGACGTTATGTTTGCGGCAACCGCAGAATTCCACGATAAGATGAAACGTGGCGAGAAGATCGAGTTCTTTGAGAAGGGATTAAGAGATTAATCTGTTTTGAGATGAATCATTATTGAGATGACAAGAGCCCCATTCACCGTTTGGTGAATGGGGCTCTTGTACTTATCCCTTGAATTTTGTATTTCTTAATTGAAAGGATTCTCTGTTGGATAAGGTAAGCTCTTTGGCTGGTTGTAAGCGATATCCTGAATGCCTAAGTACTTGAAGACTTCAAAGAGGGCTTTGCCGACATGGGAGAAAGCAACCGCACCATGGTGTGGGTAACCCTTCTGGATCAGCACATGTCTGTAGAAGCGGCCCATCTCAGGGATGGCGAAAACACCGATACCACCGAAGGAACGTGTTGGAACATCCAGGATCTCACCTTCAGCGATGTAGGAGCGGAGGTTACCCTGAGCATCACACTGGAGTCTGTAGAAAGTACAGTCGCTTGCAGCGATATCACCTTCCAGCGTACCTCTTGTGAAATCAGGATCGGATCCTTCAGGTTCGAGGAGTCTGTGCTGGATGAGCTGATACTTCACGGCTCTGTCAGAACACATCTTGCACTCCGGTGTGTTGCCGCAGTGGAAGCCCATGAATGTATCGGTCAGTTTGTAATCGAAACGTCCCTTGATATCCTCATCGTAGATATACTTTGGAACGGAGTTGTTGATGTCTAAGAGAGTGACTGTATCACCGCTGACACAGATGCCGATGTATTCGCTGAGGGCACCATAGATATCAACCTCACAGGAAACAGGAATACCACGGCTTGCAAGACGGGAATTCACATAACATGGCTCAAAACCAAACTGGCTTGGGAATGCAGGCCAGCACTTGTCAGCGAAGGCTACGTATTCGCGGGCACCCTTGTGTGCCTCAGCCCAGTCAAGGAGGGTCAGTTCAAACTGTGCCATGCGTGCGCAGAGGTCAGGATAGTAAGCACCTTCGCCCATCTCCTTGGCCATATCTTCACAGACAGCAGGGATACGAGGATCATTTTCATGCTCCTTGAAGGAAACGAAGAGATCCAGCTCGGAATTCTCCTCGATCTCAACGCCCAGTTCATAGAGACCTTTGATCGGTGCATTGCAGGCGAAGAAGTCCTGAGGACGTGGACCAAATGTGATGATCTTGAGATTCTTTAAGCCGAGGATCGCGCGGGCAACAGGTACGAAGTCGCAGATCATGCCGGCGATGTCTTCAGCGGTTCCAACCGGATAATCAGGGATATACGCTTTCAGGTTGCGCATGCCAAGGTTATAAGAGCAGTTCAGCATACCACAGTAAGCATCACCACGGCCATTGATCATATCGCCATCGCCTTCAGCAGCAGCGACATACATGCAAGGACCTTCAAAGTACTTGGCGATCAGTGTCTCAGGTGTCTCAGGACCAAAGTTGCCAAGGAAGACAACTAAAGCATTACAGCCTGCTTCTTTGACAGAAGCCACGGCTTTGAGCATGTCCTTTTCATTTTCAACAGTGACAGGACACTCAAAGATCTCGCCCTTATAGGCAGAAACAATGTTGCTTCTTCTCTGGATGGAAAGGCCGATTGGGAAACAGTCACGGGAAACGGCGATAATGCCCAGTTTCACCTCAGGAATGTTACAAGTGATCATGATTTATTCTCCTATTCGTTTAATTCTGCAAAAACAGATTTGAGTGCAGGATAGATCCTGCGGTATTTCTGATATCGGGATTCATAAAGTTTGGTCAGCTCCGGATCCGGAAGGATGGTGTCTTTGACTTTCACCATCTGAGCACAGACATCGGAGATCGATGCATAAGCACCGCATGCCACCATAGCCAGCATAGCACCGCCCATACCAGGACCCTGTTCGGATTCCGGAAGCTCTAAAGCGATGTTGAGGATGTTGGCAAACATCTTCTGCCAGAGTGGGGATTTGGCGCCGCCGCCGCAGATCTTACTGCGTGTGATCACGATACCCTGAGATCTGGCCACTTCCAGACTGTCACGGATACCGAAAGCAACACCTTCAAGCACCGCCTGGATCATGTCAGCACGGGAAGAGTCCATGGTCATACCGATGAAAGTACCACGGGCATTGGTGTCGTTGATCGGGCTGCGTTCACCCATCAGATATGGCAGGAAATAGACATGGTTGTGACCCAGTTTATCTTCTGTGATCGGTGCCTGTTCGAGTGAGTAGTCACCGGCTTTCAGGATATCGTCCATGAGCCACTTGTTGCAGCTGCCGGCTGAGAGCATGCAGCCCATGAGATGATAGTGGCCATCCGCGTGGGCAAAAGCATGAAGGGCATTCTGACTGTCCACACTGAAGTGGTCTGAAGAGATGAAAATGGTGCCGGAAGTACCGATGGAAATGTTGCAGGCGCCTTCGCCTACCGTGCCGGTACCGATGGCAGCCGCTGCATTATCACCTGCACCTGCCGCAACGATCACGTCCTCGGAAAGACCCAGCTTTTGGGCAATGTCCGGTTTTAATGTACCGATCGCTTCATAGCTTTCAAAAAGCTTTGGCATCTGTGCTTCCGTGATATGGCAGATCTTGAGCATCTCAGGGTGCCAGCATTTATGGGCAACATCTAAAAGCAGCATACCTGACGCGTCTGAGTAGTCCGTCGCATGGACGCCGGTCAGGATATAATTGACATAGTCCTTTGGCAGCATGATCTTATCGATGCGGTCAAAGATTTCCGGTTCGTTGGCTCTGACCCAGAGAAGCTTTGGGGCGGTAAAGCCGGCAAAAGCAATGTTGCCGGTATAGGCACTCAATGTTTCTTTTCCGATCACGTCATTGAGATAGTCCGTCTCTTTCTGGGTTCTGCCGTCGTTCCAGAGAATGGCAGGACGCAGGACATGGTCTTCCTTGTCCAGGATGACAAGGCCATGCATCTGACCACCACTGCCGATAGCTTTGATCTGGGACTTGTCAACGTCTTTGATCAGGTCCGCAAGGCCATCAAGGACGGCTTCTGACCAGAGGGCAGGGTCCTGCTCTGACCAGCCCGGATGCGGAAAGATCAGGGGATATTCTCGGGATACAATGTTTTTGATCCGGCCTTGTTCGTCCATGAGCAGAAGCTTAACTGCGGATGTAGCAAGGACAATACCAATATAATACAAGGATGCACCTCCTTTGAATTGTTAATTCTAGTATACCAGTGAATGGGGTCAAAGGGTGAAATTATTTACCGCCAAAAGCAGAAAAAACCGCCATACAGACGGTTTTTCGACTATAGAGGACACACCTCAATGGTGCTTTCATTATGTAAAGGGCCACCGCCTGAATCGGAAACTTTGGAGGAAGTCAGGCTGGAAAAATTGTGGCCATCCAGGCACCAGCGTCTCTGGTGAACCCCTTCGGCATTGGCCGTTCCCGGAAGAATACCTTCCCATACCTGGATACGGACCTGCATTCTGCCGATGTCATTGTAAGCCCAGGCAAGATCCCCATCCTTGAGACCACGGGAGGCCACATCGTCTTTGTGCATGCGGAGGGTTGGGCAGCCTCGGGCTGTCATCAGAGCTTCGTTGTAGGAGAAATTGGAGTTCAGTGACCATGGAGAGTGGGAGCAGACCATGTGGATCGGATACTTCTGATCATCAGACGGATGGAAGTCATTGGCTCTGGCCGCCAGATGGAACTTGTGGTCGGCTGTCTTGAGAACCATGCTGTCCGGATCCGGAAGCTGGATCGCATAGCCTTCCTTATAGCGGGCCAGATCCGCTTCTGGCAGATGATCTCCAAAGGCGGACTTGTCAGCGAGGGATGCCTCGATGATCTGGCGGGCACTCTGGTTAAAGTAGTCATCCTCAAATCCCATACCTTTGGCCAGGGTGCGGTAGGTATCCCAGTTGGACCTGCACTCTCCCGGCGGATCAATGACTTTCCAGCTGATCTGGGTGTGGTAAGCACCAAAACAGTCACAGATATCATCGTGCTCCACAGAGAAGGTGGCAGGCAGGATCACATCCGCATAGATGGCGGTGTCGGTCATGAAGCGGTCGTGGACAACCAGGAAGAGGTCTTCCCGTTTGAGGCCTTCGATCACTTGCTGCTGGCTAGGCGCCATGACGGCAGGATTGGAATGGTAGACATAGAGGCTTCGGATCGGTTTTTCAGGATCCAGAAGCCAGGTGCTCAGCTGATTCATGTTGATAGTTGGTCTGTCGCCCCCTCTGAAAAGCTCGGGCCCTTTGACAAAGGACCTGCCTGCGTAGAGGGAAGAGCCGGTCGTTGCAGCGATACCGCCGCCCTTGCGCCATGCGCCGATCAGGACAGGGAGGGAAGCCAGCATACGGCAGGCCTGATTGCTGTTGGAATAGCGGCTCATACCATAGCCCGGAAGGAGTACCGGTGACTTGGCATGAGCCAGGTCCTGCGCAAGCTTTGTGATCACGGAAGGCGCAACGCCGCAAACCTCGGAAGTACGGTCCGGTGTCCATGTATCATAGACGGCTTTGAGGTCCTCAAAACCAGTGGCGTAGGTTTGGATAAAGTCCATATCCAAA
>JAZUHQ010000244.1:0-5946 GCA_045641805.1 Lachnospiraceae bacterium | reverse complement strand
TCCCGTCATCACGCCGTGGGACTTTCTGATGCTGTGGCCAAGACCGCTGCCGGTGCTCTGGAATATATGCCTATCGCCAAGGTTTCTTCTGTGGCCAAGCTGGTAGATGAGCTTAAGAAAAAAGGGATCTGGACAGCCTGTGCCGACATGGATGGACAGGATGTATACAAGACAAATCTGAAGGGACCTCTGGCATTGGTCATCGGCGGTGAACATGAGGGTATTACCCATCTGGTCAAGGAACGCTGTGACTTTGTTGTCAGCCTTCCCATGAAGGGCAATGTGACTTCATTAAATGCTTCGGTTGCAGCCGGCATATTGATGTACGAAGCAGCTCATCAGAGGAATAGTTAATGGATAGAGAACCCATCTTACAATGCTGCAGTGACGAAGAGTTACTGCAGTATATTCATGCTCCTGAAAAGGTTTATACCGATGAAGCAGTGAATCTTTTAATGGAGCGATATAAAGGGGAAGTAAGACGCCAGGCGAGAACCTATTATCTGATCGGCTCGGACCAGGAAGATCTCTTACAGGAAGGCATGATCGGTCTGTATAAAGCCATCCAGGCTTTTAATACGGAGATCGGTACTTTTCGCGGGTTCGCCGGCATGTGCATTTCCAGACAGTTGACCAGCGCACTCAGAGCTTCCCTGAGAGAAAAACAGCAGCCACTAAATCAGGCGATCTCTTTAGATCGATCGGTCAGCGACGAGGAGGGTGAAGAGCATACCATGATGGAGCTTTTGCCCGATCCTTCAGGTAAAAGCCCGGAAGAACGTGCGGTGGAAGTAGAAGAGGAAGCCGCACTTGTTCAAAGGATCAAGGATTGTCTTTCTTCTATGGAAAACAAAGTATTGGAACTGTACCTTTCCGGAATGGATTATCATGCCATTGCCAAAGAACTGGAAATGGGAGATAAGGCTGCCGATAATGCGATCCAGAGGATCCGTCGAAAGATAAGAAAACTGTTTTAAGGAGGTAACGGATGATACAGATCACCATAGCAGAAGGCGACGCAGGCAGAAAGCTTGGTCGTTATCTGCAAAAGATCCTCCCCAAAGCTCCTCAGAGTTTTTTCTTTAAGGCTCTTCGAAGTAATCGGATCAAGATCAATCGAAAAAAGCCCAAGGATCTCTCGGGTGTTCTTAACAACGGGGATTCCCTGGAACTCTATCTGACAGATGAACAGCTTAAGGACTTTGGATACAGTCAGAAAAATAGTCCGGTGAAAGGCAATACGCAGAGCGTTAAAGAAAAGAAGATCGAGTATTCTAACATACCGATCCTGTATGAAGATGAGCAGCTTCTCATCATGCATAAACCGGTGGGAGTCCTTTCTCAGAAGAGTAAACCCGGTGATATCTCTCTGACAGAGATGGCCAGGGCCTATCTTGCGGATAAGGGTATGGTATTTGCATCGACTTATACACCTTCTTTTGTCCACCGACTGGATCGAAACACGGAAGGTGTCATGATCATGGCAAAGACTTTAGCCGCTTCCCAGGTCCTCTCCGAAATGATCCGTGTGCATAGCATGAAGAAATTCTATTATGCTTTAGTGGAAGGGGTTCCTGAAAAGTGGAAAGAGCCTCAGCATCTGATCCATGCATACACTAAAGATAAAACAATGAATAAGGCTCAGATCAGACCTTTTGATGAAGAACTGATCAAAAACGGCTGGGAGAAGTGCGAACTGATCGTTCGATTGGTCAAAGAAGATCAGTCAAAGGGAGCAAAGAAGCAAAGCCTTCTGGAGATCCAGCTTCTGACAGGAAAGAGTCATCAGATCAGAGCACAGCTTTCCCATGAGGGATATCCTATTGTTGGAGACGGTAAATACAATGGGAGAGAAGAGAGTTTCAGGCAGAAACTTATGGCGGCTGCCGTGGAATTTTGTGGAACAGAAGGAATCTTAGAATACATGGAAGGAAAGAGGATCGAAACACGTCCTGATGTTTCTTCGTTGGCCAGTGAATTACTGAGATCCTGACACAAAGGAAGTTTTGAACTGTCAGAAGTGTGTTTTACCATTTGTAAACAGATTTTTGCTTTTTTACAAAAGTGTTTGAAAATAGCATCGTCGGATGCTATAATGAATCATATTCCTCAAGTGAGAATGCCTCACAAAAGAGGATCCCTCATTCGAGGAATAGTGTCAAAAAAATTGGAGGTAGTTTCCTATGATTCAACTTATCGCCGGACGCCAGGGTGCTGGTAAGACTAAGCAGCTTATTGATATGGCAAATGCTCTTGCAAAGACCACTACTGGACACACTGTTTATGTTGATGCAGATGAGAGCCAGATCTTCCGTCTTGATTACTCTATCCGTCTGATCCAGACTACTGAGTATCCTCTTCACACCAGCGGCGAGTTCTTTGGATTTGTATGTGGTATCCTTTCTCAGGATTACGATATTAATACTGTATTCATCGATGGTCTTCTGAAGAATGCAAAGATCGATACCGATGAGATGGGTGCACTGCTTGATCGCGTTCATGAGGTTGCTGAGAAGTACAACATCCACTTTATCATCAGTATGGCATGTGATAAGGAAGATGTTCCTGAGAGATTCCAGAGCTGCCTTCTGGCATAATTAAGTATATTAAAAATACAAAGGCGGTGTCTTCATGACACCGCTCTTTGCGTATTATTCGAAAGGTTACGAGAATGCAGGATAAATTTAATCATGGTTTATTTCAGGATCTGATCGAAAATATCAAACTGAAAATGGCACCTTCATTCCCGGGAGGAGTTCATCCTTACGGTGGAAAGGAACTGACACAGGACCTTCCTATCGCTGATTTTATGGACCCTCAGGAAAACATGGTATTTCCTATGGTGCAGCATCTGGGAGCCCCCTGCAAGCCCATTGTCAAGAAGGGTGACAGAGTACTGAGAGATCAGGTGATCGGTGAGCCTACAGGTCTGGGTGTCCAGATCTTCTCCAGTGTTTCCGGTATCGTTAAAGATGTCAAGCCTATGCTTCATCCTAACGGGAATATGGTGATGAGTGTCATTGTAGAAAATGATCATCAATACGAGACGGCCGATAAACCTTTTAATCCTTGCAGTTATAAAGAGATCAGCCGTGAAGAGATACTGGAGCGTATCAAATATGCCGGTATTGTCGGTATGGGTGGAGCAGGATTCCCTACGCACATCAAACTGAATCCAGGTCCCGGTAAAAAGATCGACTATGTTCTGATCAACGGAGCAGAATGTGAGCCTTATCTGACTTCTGACTATCGAGTCATGCTGGAAGATCCGTGGCGTGTGGTGAACGGACTCAAGATCGCTCTGTCTCTGTTTGATAATGCAGTTGGTCTGATCTGTATTGAAAATAACAAACCGAAAGCTATTAAAATGATGCAGGAATACACACAGGAAGAAGAAAATATCCGTGTGGTCCCCATCAAGACCAAATATCCTCAGGGAAGTGAGAAACAACTGATCTATGCTGCAACGCGCAGGGAAGTTCCCTCCGGAAAGCTTCCTGCTGATGCAGGCTGTGTTGTTATGAATATCGATACCGCTGTAGCTGTTTCCCGTGCGATCACACAGGGACGTCCTTTGCAGCGTCGTATCGTTACCGTGACCGGTGATTGCATCGCCAGTCCCAGAAATTATCGTGTACGTATTGGTACATCCATGAGAGAACTTCTGGCTCAGACCGGAGATCTGATCAAGGAACCGGCTAAGATCATTGCCGGAGGCCCTATGATGGGACCCACACTGAGTTCATTGGATGTGCCTATTGTTAAGACCTCTTCCTGTATCCTTGTACTTTCAAAGGATTACGCCTTTACACCGGAAGAGAGTGAATGTATCCGCTGCGGTAAGTGTGTGGAAGTCTGTCCCATGCGCCTTGTTCCCACAGATCTGAACCGTCTGGTATTAGATCGTGATTTCAAGGGCTTTGAGGCATCTCACGGTATGAACTGTATCGAATGTGGTGCTTGTCAGTTTGCATGTCCTGCAAAACGCAGACTTACTCAGACCTGTCGTTCCGGTAAGAAAATGGTCAATGAAGAACGAGCTAGAAAAAGAGCAGAGGAGGCAGCGAAGAAAGCATGAGCATGAAATATACGCTTTACGGATCATCGTCTCCCCATGATTTTTCAAGGAATACGACCTCTTCCGTCATGAGAGACGTACTCTTTGCACTAACCCCTGTTCTGATCTTTGCTTCTGTCTATTTCGGATGGAGAGCGTTTGCGATCACTGTGATCGCCATGGTTTCCGCTGTCCTCTCCGAGTTTATCTGGCAGAAACTGACCCATCAGAAAGTAACGATCATCGACTGCAGTGCGGCCGTCACCGGTATGCTGCTGGCATTTAATCTGCCTGTCAGTGTTCCTCTTTGGATGCCTGCTCTTGGCAGCGTTGTTGCGATCATCCTGGTCAAGCAGTTCTTCGGTGGTATCGGTAAGAACTTTGCCAATCCTGCTCTGGTTGGACGATGCTTTTTGCTTGTCTCCTTTGCCGGATCTATGGCTACTTTCAAGGTAGATGGCGTTACGGTGGCAACACCTTTGGCTCTTCTTGGTGAAGGTCTGATCAAGGAAGTTCCCAGTTATATGAGCTGTTTCCTTGGTGTTATTCCCGGCAGTATTGGTGAGACTTCCAAGATCCTGCTTCTCCTTGGCGGTTTATATCTGCTTGTCCGTAAAGTCATCGATTATCGTATCCCTGTTGCTTTTATCGGTACAGTATTTATCCTTTCCCTGTGCTTTGGAGGAAACGGTCTTTATGAGATCCTCACAGGAGGTCTGTTCCTGGGAGCTTTCTTTATGGCAACAGACTATACCACTTCCCCCATGCATAAGGCAGGAAAGTGGATCTTTGGTATCGGCTGTGGTCTGATCACCACCTTGATCCGTTTTTATGGCGGATACCCTGAAGGTGTTTCTTTCAGTATCCTGCTGATGAATCTTTGTGTACCGCTGATCGATCGCTTCACTGTTCCCCGTGGATTCGGTGAACCGAAAAAGCGTCTTTTCGTTAGAAAGGAGGCTAAATAATGAGTGCTGTTGCGAATAAAAAACAGGTAAACAAGGAAGGTGCTGCTTATGTAGCCCTGATCCTTCTTGTGATCTGTGCCGCAGCCGGACTGCTCCTTGGTATTGCCAATCAGCTGACAAAGAATCCTATTGCTGCTAAAAAGGAATCTGTTAATCAGGCTGCCTACGAAGCTGTTTTCCCCGAAGCTACTAACTGGGAGATCCGTGAAGTAAGTGCAGAAGAGTATGCAGACATCGCAGAAGTCTATCAGTGCAGCGATGGATTTGCTATCCGTGTTCTGGGAAAGGGCTATGCCGGTGATGAACTGGCACTGGTCGTTGGCATTGATAACAATGGAAATATCACCGGAATGCGCGTTGTCAGTCATAGCGAGACACCCGGTCTGGGTGCCAGAGCAACAGAGGAGAGCTTCTACACTCAGTTTGACTCCAGATCTTCTGAGAATGTATTTGTTGCGTCCAGTACAGGGGCGTCTTCATTGAATGAGATCGATGCCATTACCGGTGCGACGAAGACCTCTCGAGGGGTTGTCAATGCGGTGAACCGTGCCTGTAAGTACTATCAGGAATATCTGAAGGAGGGTAACTGATGGCTAGTCTGAAAAAGCACTTATCTCAAGGTATCCTTCTTGAGAACCCTACCTTTGTACAGGTTCTTGGTATGTGTCCCACCTTGGCAGTAACTACATCTGCCATCAATGGTATTGGAATGGGTCTTTCGGTCCTGGCAGTCCTTGTCGGTTCGAATGTGCTGATCTCACTTCTTAGAAATGTGATCCCTTCCAAGGTTCGTATCCCTGCATTTATCGTTATCATCGCAACTCTTGTTACGATCATCGATATGCTTCTTCAGGCTCTGTTCTATGATACGCTGTATCAGCAGCTCGGCCTGTTTATCCCCTTGATCGTTGTAAACTGTAT
>JAZUHQ010000243.1:0-3471 GCA_045641805.1 Lachnospiraceae bacterium | reverse complement strand
CCGGATTAAAACATAAAAACCAGAAAATTGTTTGAAGGAGTTAAAAAATGGATTTCGAAAAAGAATTTGAAATGAAAGATCCTCAATATCGAAGCAGTACATTAACCAATGGTCTTGCAAGAACAGGCCAGAGAGCCCTCTTATATTCAACAGGTATGGATGAAGAAGACCTCAAGAAGCCTTTCGTTGCAGTGATTGGTTCTTTTTCTGAGATGGTACCGGGTCATACCCATCTTCGCGAGCTGGCTGACTATGTCAAGCAGGGCATTATCGAAGCAGGTGGTGTCCCAAGACAGTCTGAGACGATCGCCATCTGTGATGGTCTCTGCCAGGGCCATAAAGGCATGTGTTATCCACTGGCCAGCCGTGACCTGATCGCAGACTCTGTGGAGATGGTGGTGGAAGCCCATCATTTTGATGCGATGGTTCTGCTTCCGGGTTGTGACAAGATCATTCCGGGTATGATCATGGCAGCGGCAAGACTGAATATCCCTGCGATCATTGTACCGGGTGGTCCTATGATGCCGGGTAATGTAGCTGGTAATCCATTATTCTGTTCCAGCGAGCTTCGCGAGTATCCGGGCCGTGTGGAGACAGGTAAAGTCACTGTAGAAGAAATGAAAGCAGCAGAGAAGGCAGCGCTGCCAACAGTTGGTTCCTGTGCCCATCTTGGTACAGCCAACTCCATGTGCATGCTCTCCGAAGTCCTTGGTATGGCACTTCCCGGTGCAGGTACAGCACCTGCTGTTTCCAATAAGAGAAAACGTATCGCCAAAGCATCCGGCCGCGCGGTCATGAAGATGCTCAAGGAAGGCATCACACCAAGACAGATCCTGACAAGAGAAGCGCTGCTCAACGGTGTTGTCGGTGCCATGGCAACCGGTTCTTCCACCAACCTGGTCCTTCATCTGATGGCGATTGCCCATGAAGCAGAGGTGGAACTGAGCCTTGAAGATTTCGACCGTATCAGCCGCCAGGTGCCATTCGTATGCAACCTTCAGCCATCCGGCAAATATCCGATCGTCTCTCTCGATGCCAGCGGTGGTATCCAGTCTGTGCTGAAGACAGTTGAATCCAGACTGCAGATGAATGCCATGACCTGTACCGGTGAGACCGTAGCTCAGCTTGTCGCTAAAGCAAGCGCGAAGCCGGACGATGTCCTTAAGACGATGGAAGCGCCACAGAAACCGGAGGGCGGTATTGCGATCCTTCGCGGTAATCTGGCACCGGATGGTGCCGTGATCAAGCAGTCCGGTGTTCGTGAATCCATGTATTACTTTAAAGGAAAGGCGAGAGTCTTCACATCCATGGAAGAAGCAGATGCAGCTGTCAGCGCCGATACCATTGAGAAGGGAACGGTCATCGTCATCACCTACGAGGGTCCTAAAGGCGGTCCTGGTATGAGAGAGATGTTGTCCACAACAGCCCTGATCATGGGACGTGGAATGGATGAAGACTGTGCCCTCATCACAGATGGCCGTTTCTCCGGCGCGACACATGGTCCATGTGTGGGTCATATCTCCCCTGAAGCTGCTGCCGGTGGTCCAATTGCCTTTGTGCGTGATGGGGATGAGATCGAGATCGATATCACAAACAGAACGCTCAAACTCAATGTCTCCGATGAGGAACTGGCAAGACGTAAGGAAGGATGGAAGCCGCTCATCAAGCCTAGAAAGCCTGCACTTGCCAAATATGCCGCACTGGTAGGCTCAGCTGCTGAGGGAGCCATCATTGATGTGAGTAAATTAGACAAATTTAATTAATGTTCAATTAAAATTTAGTAGAAAATAAACTGAATTTTACTTATTTTTAAGTTCAAATTCCCAATGAAAATGCAAAATATGCAATGATGAAACGGAGTGAAATAAATAGTGAAATGAAATGATGCATGCAATGAAACAATATTCTTTTTCTATGAAAGGATTGTTAAATTTTTAGGGCATACGTCAATAGTTTTATTAGGGTTTCATCTATATAATGGTAAATGTAAAAGTTAACATATTAACAATTTCATAAAAGGAGGAAAATAATTATGAAAATCGGTTTTGTCGGTTTAGGTATTATGGGTAAGCCAATGGCAAAGAATCTTGTTAAGGCTGGTCATGAGCTTGTTGTTAATGATTTCAATAAGGCAGCAGTAGCAGAGCTCGTAGAGATGGGTGCTATAGCAGCTGATTGCGCTAAGGACGTTGCTTCTCAGTGTAAAGTTGTTATCACAATGCTTCCAAACAGCCCACACGTAAGAGCAGTTGCTCTTGGCGAAAATGGTCTTGCTGAAGGTTTCGGCGAAGACAGCATCCTTATCGATATGAGCTCCATCGACCCAGTTGAGTCCAAGGCAATCGCTGCAGATCTCGCTAAGAAGGGTATCGATATGCTCGATGCACCAGTTTCCGGTGGTGAGCCAAAGGCTATCGACGGCACACTTTCCGTAATGGTTGGTGGTAAGAAAGAGTCCTTCGACAAGTACTATGACATGCTCATGGTGATGGCTGGTTCTGTTGTATACGTAGGCGAGATCGGCTCCGGTAACGTCGCTAAGCTTGCTAACCAGATCATCGTTGCTGTTAACATCGCAGCAGTTTCCGAGGCTCTTACATTTGCAAAGGCAGCTGGTGCTGATCCTGAACTTGTATATCAGGCAATCAGAGGCGGTCTTGCAGGTTCCACAGTTCTTGATGCTAAGGCTCCAATGATGCTCGCTGGTAACTACAAGCCAGGTTTCAGAATTGAGCTTCACATCAAAGACCTTAACAACGCGCTTAATGCAGGCCACGCTATCAACAATCCACTTCCACTGACAGGTCAGTTAATGGAAATGATGCAGGGGCTTAAGAACGCTGGATGTGGCGCTGATGACCACTCCGGTATCGTTAAGCACTACGAGAAGATCACAGGTGTATCTATCGTAAAATAATTTTTGATGCATATGAGCTGTCAAAGACAGCCTATACATAACGGAAAATAAAAAAGAGAAGGAGGATTTTAGGAAATGAATACAGATTTCATTAAAGGTATTGTAGTTCCAATCCTGACACCTGTTGATGCAGATGAGATGATCGACGAGAAGGCACTTCGTGCACAGGTTGACTTCGTTATTGAGGGCGGCGTTTCCGGTATTCTTGCATACGGTTCTAACGGCGAATTCTACATGATCGAGGAAGACGAGCTTGCACGTGGTCTTGAGATCATGATCGATCAGGCTGCAGGCCGCGTACCTGTATACTTCGGTATCGGCGCAATCAGCACAAAGAAGTGTATCCGTCTGGCAAAGATGGCAGTAGAGAAGGGGGCTAACTGCATCTCCGTTCTTCAGCCAATGTTCTTAAAGCCAACAGAAGACGAGCTTTACAATCACTTCAAATCTATCGCTGAAGCTGTTCCTGGCACACCAATGCTTCTTTACAACAACCCAGGTCGTGTTGGCTACACAATGAGTGCTAACCTCGTTGACAAGCTTGCACACACAGT
>JAZUHQ010000242.1:0-7973 GCA_045641805.1 Lachnospiraceae bacterium | reverse complement strand
TATCATCATACCACAAAAGGCCCTGTATTTACAAGGATTGGCTCTCGCGCTATAATGAAAACTGACTATTTTAAAAACCACGTTTTTAATACTTTGGATATATCCAGAAAAGGATCTGACTATGTTAACCTATTCTTTTACCGAAACGTCAGGCGCATCGCTTTACGAACACCTCTACAAGTGCATCAAAAATGACATTCTGACAGGTGTTTTAAAAGCAGATGAAAAACTGCCTTCCAAGCGGACCTTCGCCAAAAATCTTGGCATCAGCACGATCACGATCGAGAATGCTTATGCCCAGCTGATGGCGGAAGGTTATATATATTCCCTGCCCAAAAAGGGCTATTATATCGCTGATATCGGCAGTGGTATCGAGGCGCCCATCCACAAGGGCAATGACCCAAAGCTCCCGGACTATACAAAGCCCGGACCGGATTACCTGGCAGATTTTACAAGCAACCAGACCTCTGCCGAGTACTTTCCGTTTTCCATCTGGTCCCGTCTGATCCGCCAGCAGCTGTCCGACAGAAAGCATGATCTTCTGATCAATCCACCTTGCGGTGGTATTCTCTATCTGCGCGAAGCCATCGCCGATCACCTCAAGGACTTCCATGGTGCAGTGGTACAGCCTCAGCAGATCATCATCGGTGCCGGCACAGAATATCTCTACGGTATTCTCACCCAGCTGATCGGGATCGATAAACGCTACGCCGTCGAAGATCCCGGCTATGCCAAGATGGCCAAAATCTACAAGGCCCACCACGTGGCCTGTATCCATATCCCCATGGATCACAACGGCATCCGTGTGGAAGACCTGCGAAAGGAAGCCATCCATGTGGCCCATATTTCCCCTTCCCATCAGTTTCCGACAGGCATCACCATGTCGATCGGCAGACGCCATGAACTCCTGAAATGGGCGACTGAGGCCCCTGACCGCTACATCATTGAAGACGACTACGACAGTGAGTTCAGGCTTTCCGGCCAGATCGTCCCTACCCTTCAGAGTATCGACAAACACCAAAAGGTGATCTATATCAATACCTTCACCAAAACCCTGTCTTCAACCGCCCGTATTGCCTATATGGTGCTCCCGCCGCAGCTGGTCACCCGCTTCTACAGCGATTTCAGCTTTTATTCCTGCCCGGTCTCCAACTTCGAGCAGTATACCCTGGGCACCTTTATTAAGGAAGGTTATTTTGAGAAACATATCAATCGTCTGCGCAACCACTACCGCAAAAAGCTTGATTACCTCCTTCGAACCATTCATGAGAGTCCGCTTTCAGAGAAAGTCGCTATCACCAAGGAAGAAGCCGGACTCCACTTTCTGATGAAGGTTCAGACCTCCATGAAGGATTCGGAGTTTTGCGAACTCGCAGACCATGCCGGCATCCGTCTGCTGCCCCTCTCCTCCTATTTCAGGACCCCAACGCCTGAGGCAGAGCATACTTTTGTCATGAACTACACCTCTTTGTCCGATGAACTCATCCCGGAGACGGTCCGCAGACTCTCTACACTGATTGAAAAGGAGTGATCCCATGTCACTATCCAAATATGTCATTCTGTTTATTATTTACAGCTTCCTGGGCTGGATCTTCGAATGTACCTACTGTTCAGCCCATGAGAACAAATGGGAAAACCGAGGTTTCCTCTACGGACCCATCTGTCCGATCTATGGCACCGGTGCTGTCCTGATCACAATGATCGTCGACAACCTGTCCCTCTTTGGGATCGAATCTTTGACGACCATCCAGATCTTCCTCATCGGATACTTTGGCAGTATCGTTTTAGAGTATGGCACTTCCTGGACATTGGAGAAACATTTCCATGCGGTCTGGTGGGATTACAGCAACATGCCTTTCAACGTACACGGAAGGATCTGTCTGCCGGCTTCCATCGGCTTCGGTCTTGCGGGTGTCTTCATTATCCGTGTCCTCTATCCATTCATGAATCACCTGGTCTTTCCGATCCCGGCCCTTGTCGCTGAGCTTCTGGCCCTGATCCTGGCTGCCCTTCTCGGCGGCGATCTGGCCCTGACCATTTCGGCACTGACCGGCTTTGAGAAAGAACTGCAGGCCATGGAGGATAACGTCAACCAGCATATGGCCCTCTTTGTCAACAGCATCGAGGAAAAGAAACTGGATCTGGAGATCATGATCGAGGAAGAAAGAGAACGCTTTACCAGCGCCCACATGGAACGTATGGCCATGCGTTACGGTCATACCCGTACCCAGGCGCTGAAACGAATCAAGCACTTCACGCCTGCCTCCTATTCTGAGAAGCGATTCCATGAAGTCAACAAAGTGATCACTTTCCTGAAAAAGAAAGGACCTGCCATGAAAAAAGACGGCAAATAGAGGATTACTTTCAAAACAGGTATTGATTTTTAAAAGAATTAGTGATTATCTATAAGTAGTAAATAAGGCCCCCTCATATATTGATCCTTATTTATCAGCGATTCTAATTAATATTATTCAATTACAAGTGAGGAATACAAAATGAGCGCAATTGAAATGAAACCTGTTAAAGAAGGTAAAGTACGTGAGATTTATGACAACGGCGACAGCCTGATCATGGTTGCTACAGACCGTATCAGCTGCTTCGATGTCATCCTTAATAATATCGTTACAAAGAAGGGTACTGTTCTGACACAGATGTCCAAGTTCTGGTTCAACATGACAGAGGATATCATCCCTAACCACATGATCTCTGTTGATGTGAAAGACATGCCTGAGTTCTTCCAGCAGCCAAAGTTTGACGGCAACTCCATGATGTGCAAGAAGCTTGAGATGCTTCCAATCGAGTGCATCGTTCGTGGTTACATCACAGGTTCCGGTTGGGCCAGCTACAAGGAAAACGGTACTGTTTGCGGTATCAAGCTTCCTGAAGGCCTTAAAGAGTCCGATAAGCTCCCTGAGCCTATCTACACACCATCCACAAAGGCTGAGATCGGTGATCACGATGAGAACATCTCCTTTGAGCAGTCTGTGGCTCACCTTGAGAAGCACTTCACAGGCAGAGGCGAACAGCTCGCTACACAGCTTCGCGACAACACAATCGCTCTTTACAAGAAATGTGCAGACTATGCTTTAAGCAAGGGTATCATCATCGCTGATACAAAGTTTGAGTTTGGTCTTGATGAGAACGGCAACATGGTTCTTGGTGATGAGATGCTCACACCTGACAGTTCCCGTTTCTGGCCAGCAGATGGCTATGAAGCAGGTCATGGCCAGCCTTCCTTCGATAAGCAGTTTGCCCGTGACTGGCTCAAATCCAACGAGCATGACTGGACACTCCCACAGGAGATCGTTGACAAAACAATCGGCAAATATCTTCAGGCTTACAAGCTCCTTACAGGTGAAGATCTGTAAGCACTGACTTCATAAACGAAAAACAGGACTCGGCACAGCCAAGTCCTGTTTTTTGTTTACTTATATTACACATCTTCCCATCGGTCCTTGTAAGGATCATTGCCTTCCATGTCTGTGATCGCACAGTCCATAAAGTCGTTTTGATCGTAGGTCATCAGACGGATCTTAAAACAAAAATCCCTGGACTCCATCACAGTGAAGGGATGCTCCTCAGCGGCAAAAACGCAGGTATCCCCTTTCTGAAAGTAGGGATAGTCGCCTTCAAAGCCCATGGCTTTCAGTTTGGATCTTGTTTTCATTCGCAGAAGATCGATCTTCTCCTCTGTCTTTTCCGGGTAAGCTCTTGCTGCATAGCTTTCAGAACCCGCCTCGATCACTTTTCGGATCAGGCAAAAAAGTCGGTAGCGTTCCGGACGGATCATCGCGTCCTTCACCATTCCTGCCATCATGGCATTTCCCGGGTGTTTTCTGTAGACTTTCAGAAGATTGACAAACTCGGTATCCCCGGCTTGTCTTGCCAGATCCGTCATGAGAAGCAAGCCTTCTTCCGTATCTTCATAGTATTGATCCAAAGTCTCACTGATCGGCGAGAAGGAACGGAAGGGTCCAAATCCCATCAGATCTTTGATCATCATCTCAACTTCATTGCAGAACTGATCTCCAAAGTAGGCATACTTGTCATTGACAATGGCCACCATATAGACAAGACGGCGCCACTGCTCCATGCCTTTGACCCAGAAATGACCAATCTCATGGTAACGGTAAAGGCGGGCGTGCTCGCACAGAGAACGGAAGCCGATCAAGGTCCATGTACCGCCGGCCTGATATAGTTCCAGCTTATAACCGGATGCTTCCCTCCTCAGTTCTCTGGAAACGATCTCCTCCTCAGGGACAAAGTCACCTTCGATGGAGGTCACTTCCATCTCCAGATAGTATTCAATTGCATCATTCATCATGTATGGAATCAGCACATGATTGCTTTCTTTTCCCCTTGTGATCTCCAGTACCCCGCACTGCATGATCTCTGCCAGGTGAAAGAAAGGATCCGGCATGTCCTCCGTCAGTCCCGGAAGATATGCCATCAATTCTTCTTGATACGTTGTCATTGTTTTTCCTTTAACTTTCAGTTTCTAAACTATGCTGCATTATACCATGACTCTCATTCCCCCTGCAAGAAGCGGCAGAGGGAAAAGGCCATCCAAGTGGTCAAATCACCTGCTTTGTGGTATCCTATCCTTAATAGAAAGAACAAACGAGGTTTCTTTATGTACCCAAAGAAAAAAATCCTGTCCCTGATGCTTGCAGCTGCAGCACTCCTTACTTTGCCCGCCTGTCAGGCCGGGCAGTCAGAACGGCCTCCCAAAGAAGCCGTGTGCGGCGTCACGGACTTCTCGGACATGTCCTATGTCCATTACAAACCTTCTGCCCTCAAAAAACTGATCCAAAAAGAAGAGGCATCGATCCAAAGCGGCGCATCCGATCAGGTTTTCTCCATTTTTGAGGACATCCTCACGGAATGGGAATGGCTCCAGATGAACAGCCAGCTGATCACCATCAAGTACAACGCCGATATCACCAGTGACATCTACCAAAGCGAGTATGCCCACATGGAAAACATGGCTGGTCTTTATAGTAATCAGATCATTGACCTGGGCAAGACGATTCTGGAAGATGAAAAGCTGGGGGCCCAGGCCCTTGCTGTATGGCCAAAGTGGCTGATCGATGAAATCAATTCCTACGATGTCATGACCGATGAGCAGATCTCGCTTGATCAAACGGCTGCAGACCTCCTCCTGGACTATGAGAGGGCCATCAGCAGTGAGGCTGCCTCCGAGGAGGAGATTGGGAAGATCTTCACGGACCTTGTCAAAACCCGCCAGGCGATCGCCAAATCCTATGGCTATGATTCCTACACAGCATACGTCTACGAAAAGCTCTATCACCGTGATTACAGTCCGGCTCAGGCAGCCGATCTCTCAGAAGTCGTCAAGGAGACCCTGCCTAAGCTTGCCGAGAATCTCTACCTCTATTCCGTCGGTCCTCTCCTCTCTGAACTTGATGAGAAGGTCCGAAGGATGACCATTGATGACCAGCTGGATCTGATCCAACCTTACCTTGGCAGGATCGATCCTGTCCTCTCAGACAACTTCGCATTCATGGAAGACCACCATCTCTATGACCTGGAAGACCGTGACAATAAACTGGAAGGCGGTTATACACTCTTTCTGCCTTACTACGATGAGCCTTTTATCATGAACAAGCCGGATGGCCTCTTTGATGATCTGTTCTCCCTCATTCATGAGTTCGGTCACTTTAACAGCTTCATGATGAACCAAAAAGACCAAGACCACAGGACCAATATCGATCTCTCGGAAGTCCATTCTCAGGGTCTTGAGTTTCTCTTCCTGCCTGACTACAGGGAGATTCTGACACCGAGCGAAGCCGATACAGCGACCGCTTATATGGTCTATGACAAGCTGGATGCCATCATTCAGGGCTGTCTCTACGACGAGTTCCAGCAGAAGGTCTATGCACTGGAAGAACCGACCACAGACCAGATCAACGCCATCGCCGCCTCCCTCTACAGGGAATACGGCGTCACAGATCTCTATGAGACCCAGGATACAGACTGGATGTACGTCATTCACAACTTTGAAAATCCCTTCTACTATATCAGCTATGCAGTCTCAGCCATCTCCTCCTTTGAGTTCTGGCAAGCGTCTCTGGCTCATTATGACGGGGCCTGCGACCTCTACATGGACCTGACAGCCAAGGGCGAGCGAGAGGCTTTCCTTAAAACCCTTGAGGCCTGCGGTTTAAGCAACCCTACGGATCCTGAGCTCATTACAAAGCTCTATCAAACAATAGCGGATCGGTTCCTTTGGGAACCTGCCTCATAAAACAAAAAGAAGCAGATCTTTTCGGATCTGCTTCTTTTTGTTTGTTCAATTGTATTATTCGTGGATACCATCATCGTCGTCATCTTCATCGTGTGTCATGTACTCACGAGTGGAGACACGCTTTGCTGCACGTTCTTTCTCGATCTGCTCGGAAAGCACTTCCTTGACATCATGGGCATCCTTGATATTGAGGATATCAAAATCACCCAGTGTCTTATCAGCTGTGCATAAATGAATCGTACCCACACCAAACATTCTCTGTGTCAGGGATGTTGTCATGGAGAGGTCCATTACTCTGTAAAGGCGGATCTCGTCTTCACGTTTGTTGAGGAAGCCGCGCTCGATAAAAAGACGCTCAGCAGTCAGTGTGTACTTTGTAAATGATAACGGTAAACCAAAGATCGTTCTTTTACGATCGCTCCATAAAATCTCCATTCTATTACCTCCCTGTTATTGATTATAAAAGATTGATACCGGCAGCTTTGCAAGCAGCCTTTGTATCTGCATCCCAGATACTAGCCTGAACCTCACCGATATGAGCACTGCCAAGGATCAGCATGCAGAGACGGCTCTGGCCGATACCACCACCAATGGTATATGGAAGCTCGCCTGCAAGAAGTGCCTTATGGTATGGCAGTTCTCTTCTGCTGTCACAGCCTGCGATTGTCAGCTGTCTGTCAAGGCTCTCAGGACTAACACGGATACCCATACTGCTGATCTCATAGCTGCACTGAAGGGTGTCATTCCAGAATAAGATATCGCCGTTGAGTTCCCAGTCATCGTAGTCCGGTGCACGGCCATCGTGTGGTTCGCCGTTTGTAAGCGCACCGCCGATCTTCATGAGGAATGTTGTACCATGCTCTTTAACATAGGCATTCTCTCTTTCCTTTGCGTTCAGGTCAGGATACATATCCAGAAGCTCCTGAGTTGTCACAAAGCTGACATCCGGTGTGTGCAGTGGGAATTTCATCAGCTGTGGGAAAAGTGCATGCATAGAAAGCTCTGTAGCACAAACAGAGTTAACGATCGCATGAACCACACCCTGAAGATACTCGATATTTCTGTCCTCAACTGTGATGACTTTTTCCCAGTCCCACTGGTCAACGTAAACAGAGTGAAGGTTATCCAGTTCCTCATCTCTTCTGATAGCATTCATATCAGTGTAAAGACCTTTATGTACATAGAAGTCATAGTCTTTCAGAGCCTGTCTTTTCCATTTAGCCAGAGACTGAACGACCTGTGCATCTGTGCCTGTATCTTTCAGATCGAATTCTACTTTTCTTTCAACACCGTTCAGGTCATCGTTAAGACCTGTGGAAGCTTCAAGGAAAAGTGGAGCAGAAACACGGTGAAGGTCCAGAGCCTTGCACAGAGTATCCGCAAACAGACGCTTGATAGTACCGATCGCCTTCTGTGTATCATACAGACTTAAGACCGGTTCGTAGTTTTCCGGAATGATGATTTTACTCATTGTTTGTTCCCTCTTTTCATTTTGTCATTATGAAAACTACCCCAACACTCACAACGAGGCAGTCAACAATCTTAATTACAGCGGATATAACATTCGTTACCCATAGAGTCACCAATCTCCAGGAGCACAAATGGATCCTTAACAGGTGCTGTTGTGACAGCCACACCCTTAGCTGTCTGACCCGGTCCCACTTCGATCTCGGAATAAGTCGGAGGCCAAGCGGTCTTAGGAAGA
>JAZUHQ010000241.1:0-3392 GCA_045641805.1 Lachnospiraceae bacterium | reverse complement strand
ATATTCGTATTGACTTCTATAGTCCTACGTATATGGTCCTGTATTCGTGACGAGGTAGCCTTTGATATTCCGGTCTACCACATGCTTCTGCTGGCAATAGGTTGGGCTGGATTTATATTCTATTTAGTGAGGTGAACTATTATGCAACCTAACGAACAAAAGGAAGTATATTTCGGTCAGTACTGTCAACACTGTAAGTACAAAGACGACGACCCGGATGATACTTCGAGTCCTTGTGGGGAGTGTCTGACAAACACGACTAATTTATATTCCCACAAGCCTACAAATTATAAGGAGGACAAATAATGGAGAAACTGGATTGGCATAGACTGGCTCTGGAGCTGAACAAAGCTGGAGCTACTGTTGCCGAAATACGCGAAACACTTCGGACCAAGTTCTCATTGGATATTTCCAGGCAGTGTGTATGGTACTATCTGAAGAGACATACTGAGGAACCGAAGACTGCTACACCGAAGCCGACTGTAATACAGAACAACGTTCCCGAAGAGCACACTAATAAATGGGACGGTACTAAAGTCATTAAGTTCGGTCTGATAGGAGATACACAGATAGGATCCAAGTACACACAGCTTACCTATCTGGATGACTTCTACCACATATGTGCAAGAGAGGGAATCACTGATATTTACCACACTGGTGATATCACAGACGGATTGCAGATGCGTCCTGGTCATGAATACGAACTCTATGAGATAACAGCAGATGACATGATCGCAGACGTAGTACACAACTATCCCAAGAAGGATGGAATCACAACACACTTCATCACGGGTAACCACGACGCAAGTATATTTAAGCGAATCGGTTATGACATCGGTCACGCAATTGCTGCTCAAAGACCCGACATGAAATACTTGGGTAGAGACTGTGCTATTGTGCATCTGACACCTAACTGCACGCTTGAGATGAGACACCCGTGGGATGGTACAGCTTATGCGCTGTCGTACAAACCCCAGAAGATGATTGAGTCACTCGAGGCAGATTCCAAACCGAACATACTCGCTATTGGTCATTACCACAAAGCTGAGTATCTGTTCTATCGGAACGTACATTGTCTTCAGACGGGATGCTTCCAGTCACAGACGCCCTTTACAAGAGGTAAGGGTATCTCTGTGCATATGGGAGGCTGGATTGTAACAGCTACTGTTGACGAGGAAGGCCATATTCTGAGATTTGCTCCGGAATTCATTCCTTTCTACGCCCCAATAAAGGACGACTACAAACACTATCAAAACTAAAACTAAGGAGACTAAAACATGCGTAAGTATCGATTACATGCAAAAGCTAACAAGCCCATGCATGCGAAAGATAAGAAGTATGTCGATGTTGATTTCTTAATCATATCTGTATTTTCAACCCTCATGGCATTACTTCTTATTCTCTCCGCAGTGCTTGGACACTTCATTCCAAAGGCACCAGAGGTTACAACAGAGGTAGTGCCGGAGCCTGTTGAGACAGAAATCATGGTAATATTAGACGAAGAGCCTGCAATAGAGGTTACGACTGATATTACTGAAGACATGCCAGAACCGTCCTCAGAGCCTCTAGAAAGCGATTTAAGCGAGGTTGTTGAAACCAATGTTGACATTCAGACAACTGTAGAAACACCCGTAGAAACGCTTCCTGACGCGTCTGAGAGCTATTTAAAGCCCAATATTGATGAGCAGGTTGAATTATTAGCCTGTGCTATCTATAACGAGGCTGGTGGAGACGGTTCGACGGACCTTACACGCAAGAGAGTTGCCGATGTGGTACTCAACCGCGTGGAAGATCCGAGATTCCCTAATGATATTTACTCAGTACTCACTAGTCCTGGACAGTATGCCGGATTCGAGTATGGAGTAGTATGGCCTGCTAGAGCGCAGAATCCTGGAGAGCAGCATGCAGTAGCTAGAGCCTACGATGTAGCTTGGGACGTGCTGTGCAACGATAACCACTCCGACTTATACGGCCAAGGTTATATTTGGCAGGCTGGTTTCATTCAGGGAACAGACGTTATATATTCTGACGGACACTACTTCGGTAGATAAGTTCGCGGGAATTACAACGTATATAATGAGAGTGAAGGAACTGAAATTACAGGAGGCTCGATCTAGTAATAGACCAAGCCAAAACGGTGAGAAACCGAGAATATACACCTGAAAGATGGTGAAAGGTAATTAAGTTTCCTTCCTCTCCTTTTTATTTCCCAATATATTGGGTAACATTGAAAGGAGATCGCAACAATGATCAAAGATTCAGGCAACAGAACCGAATTCAGCACAGGTGCAGTAAGAGACTGCAGAGAGGGTAAAGGACGCTTCGACCTCATGCCTCTGGATATTATGGCAACACTTTGCTATAACGATCCTATTATATTTCACATGCAGGAATATATAGAAGACGGCGAGATCAGGCATCTCTATCAGATCCTGGATGCAGCGACAGACTCAGACGAACCTGGACGAATATTCAAGTCCAAATGGAACGCCATGCTGGAAACGGCAATTCACTTCGAGGAAGGCTGCGCAAAGTATGGTGACCGCAATTGGCAGAAAGGTATTCCTGAACACTGCTTTGTGGATAGCGCTATGAGACACTATTGCAAGTACAAGGCGGGCTGGACTGATGAGCCCCACGACAGAGCATTTATTTGGAACGTGCTCTGTTTGATTTGGACAATGAGACACAAGCCTGAAATGCGGGATATTCCCCGAGAAGCAAAGAAGGATCTTGTGACGGGATCACCTAGACGCGAGTACGTTCTCTCTGGGGCCGATTTCACTACTGATATTCTGGAGGATATGGAATGATCTGTAGCAAATGTGGAGGTAAGTCCAAGATCGTTGATACGGTAAACGTCAGCGATACCAATGAAACCTATAGAAAACACAGGTGTGTAGACTGTGGAAGAGTATTTTACACATCCGAAACCGAAGTTGTGCCCGTAGGCGATTACGCTTACAAGTGGTATGATAATTATAGAAAGAAAAAGGAGAATTGACAAATGTTTAACAGAAAGAAAGCAAGAATTGAGGAACTCGAGGCGAGAATCAAGGAGCTTGAGGGAGATCTTGCTCATGCTAAGCGCGAACAGGACTACTGGTTTGGACAGTATCAGATAATGTCCACTAGAGCTATGGATTATAATGTCTTGGTCGATAAGTATCTCTTCGAGAACCGCAACACCGACATCGACGACGAAGGCGTTATCTATAATCACAAGGTCTATAAGATTGTGGGTCGCAAGCAGATCGTCGATTCTATCGGAGACACTCTCGAATTGAGATGCGAACTCGTAGATCCCAATAAGGAAGACAAGAGAGAAATCGGCTTTAAGGTCGACGATGAAGTAACAAAGGAGGATAAGGAGTAATGTCATTTATTACAGC
>JAZUHQ010000240.1:0-9344 GCA_045641805.1 Lachnospiraceae bacterium | reverse complement strand
GATCCGGACAGAGAAGGTCTCAAGGATACTCCTGATCGCGTCGCTAAGATGTATACCGAAGTATTCGAAGGCATGAACTATACAAACCATGAGATCGCGCAGATGTTCAACAAGACATTTGAGCAGGATCTGGAGTTATCCGGCAAGAACGAGGACATGGTCCTCATCAAGGATATCGAGATCTTCAGCTACTGTGAACATCACATGGCACTTATGTATGATATGAAAGTCACTGTTGCTTATATTCCAAACGGCAAAGTCATCGGTCTTTCCAAGATCGCCCGTATTGCAGATATGGCTGCCAAGCGTCTCCAGCTCCAGGAACGTATCGGTTCCGACATTGCAGAGATCATCTCTGAAGTAACCGGATCCGATTCCGTTGCAGTCAAGATCGAAGGCTGTCACAGCTGTATGACTTCCCGCGGTATCAAAAAGACACAGGCAACCACCGTGACGACTACATTTACAGGCAGATTCAAGAATGATCCATCCTTCCAGATGCGATTATTCATGTCATAAAGGAGAATTCCCATGAAAGCACTTGTTCTTGCAAGCGGCGGCGTAGACAGCACGACCTGTCTGGGCGAAGCCATTGATCAGTTCGGCAAGGAGAATGTTGTGGCACTTGCCATGACTTACGGCCAGAAACATTCCAAAGAGATCGAGTCCGCGATCGCAGTTGCAAACTACTATGGGCTTGAACTCTTACAGCTCGATCTTTCCAAGATCTTTACTTACAGCAACTGTTCTCTTCTCACCCATTCCACTGAAGAGATTCCTGAAGAGTCCTATGCCGACCAGCTCAAAGAAACCGATGGCAAACCGGTCTCCACTTATGTGCCATTCCGCAATGGTCTCTTCCTCTCAACTGCAGCCAGCATCGCTCTCTCCAAGGACTGTCAGGTCATCTACTATGGTGCCCACAGTGACGATGCGGCAGGCAATGCCTATCCGGACTGCAGTGATGTTTTCAACAAAGCCATGAACGAGGCCATCTATGAAGGCAGCGGTCATCAGCTTCGTGTGGAAGCACCTTTTGTCAAGCTCGCAAAGAAAGATGTCGTAAAGCGTGGTCTTGAGCTCAAGGTCCCTTATGAACTGACATGGTCCTGCTATGAAGGCGGCGACAAACCATGCGGCAAATGCGGCACCTGTATCGACAGAGCCAAGGCATTTGAAGCTAACGGCGTCAAAGACCCGGCCATCACTGAATAAGGAGGATTTCCATGAGCGGCAGATCAAAAGAAGAAACCGAGGGTCTTTCACTCCTCGGCAATAAAAACACTCAATATGATTTTGATTACAGACCGGATGTCCTTGAAACATTCATCAACAAACATCCGGATCATGATTACTTTGTCAAATTCAACTGTCCTGAATTCACCAGCCTCTGTCCTATGACAGGCCAGCCGGATTTCGGAACAGTGACGATCTCCTACGTACCATCCGAACGAATGGTGGAGAGCAAATCATTAAAACTCTATCTTTTCAGTTTCAGAAACCACGGTGATTTCCATGAAGACTGTATGAACATCATTATGGAAGATCTCATCAAACTGATGGATCCTAAGTACATTGAAGTGTGGGGTAAGTTCCTTCCAAGAGGCGGTATCTCCATCGACCCATACTGCAACTACGGTAAACCTGGAACACGTTGGGAAGAAGTGGCTTGGCAGCGTTTAGCCCAGCATGATCTTTTCCCTGAAAAAGTAGATAATCGTTAAAAGCAGACACAAAAAAGGCAGGTCAAAAGGACCTGCCTTTTTTGATCTCAGTCGGAGCTTTATTCCTGTATCAGTTCTGTCAGTGAATCGATCTTCTCATAAGGACAGTTGGTATCCGTTCCCGGTTCAGCTGCAATGAGGATCGGGGTGATTCCCATTTTTTCTGCAGCGGCCAGATTGGCGGGTCTGTCATCGATAAAGACCGTCTCTTTCGGATCACAGCCTGCTTTTTCAAGGGCATCCTGATACATCCGAAGATCCGGTTTTGTCACTCCCAGAAAACAGCTGTAGGTTCCAAAGGAAAAGTACTCCATCAGTCCAAGGTGCTTTAGCTGTGGCACAATACTTGGCCATGTATCAGAGATCACGCCAAGTGTAAAATCCTTGCTCAGGACTTCAAGGACCTGTTTGGCGTCCGGATAAGCTGTATAGTTATCCATGTTGTAGGTACGGTCTGTCGTAATCACATCAATCTCTTCTTCGGAAAGGCCCAGGCCAAGCTTGTCTGAAAACAGACGGTAAAAAACCGTCATGGCTTCTTTCTCCTCTTCCATCGTCAAGATCAGGTGATTCTTTTCAAGATAGTCATAGGCCAGATCTCTGGCCGCTTTGATGTCTTTTGGGTCATAGGCTTTCAGGGCCTGGCCTGCGATCTCCAGAAATTTGTTGATAAAAAACCAGTCTCCCGATGTCGGTTTATCCAACGTATATCCCGCATCAAAGAAGATGACTTTTTTGTCTTTCAATAATGGATGCATGGCGAATCCCCTTTCTGTTTTTCTATGCTTAGATGAGTTTATTTAAAATTGACCGGCCGATCGTGCCTTCCGGCATCGCTACGCCAAAGTTATCGCAGATGGTTGCACCGAGGATCGCAAAAGTATGCTCATCCTCAATACGACCATGCTGTTTCATGGATGGTGAGTAAGCCACCATCGGCACGGTCTCTCTTGTATGATCGGTGCCTTTATAAGTTGGGTCGTTACCATGGTCTGCCGTCAGAATAAGCAGGTCATCCTCACCCAGAAGCGGTAAAAGCTGGCCCAGCTTGACATCAAAGCGCTCAATTTCCTCCGCATAACCTACCGGATTTCTTCTGTGACCCCAGAGGGCGTCAAAATCGACAAGATTGGTAAAGCAGAGACCTGTAAAATCGCGCTTGGCGATCTCGATGGTCTGTTCCATACCGTGAACAGAGGACTTGGATTTATTGGATTCTGTTAAACCCACGGTATCAAAGATGTCATAGATCTTGCCGACGGAAATGCAATCATAACCCGCGTCCTTCAAGGCATCCAGCGCTGTCTTTCCAAATGGCGCCAGGGCATAGTCGTGACGGTTGCTTGTGCGCACAAACTCGCCTTTCTTCTTTCCCACATAAGGTCTGGCGATCACTCTGCCGACTTTCCATTCATCCTTCATGGTCAGTTCTCTGGCAATGCTGCAGCATCGGTAGAGTTCATCAAGACCAAAGCTTTCTTCGTTGCCACAGATCTGAAGGACAGAATCCGCAGATGTATAGACGATCATATGACCTGTTGCGATCTCTTCCTCAGCCAGTTCCTCTAAAATCTCCGTACCACTGGCACTCTTGTTGCCGATGACCTTATGTCCGGTCTCTCGCTCCAGTGCCTCGATCAGTTCAGGTGGAAAACCGGTATCTGTAAAGGTCACAAAAGGTTTGGTTGTCTCAAGACCCATCATCTCCCAGTGACCGGTCATGGTATCCTTGCCATTACTCTTTTCATAAAGTCTGCAGTAAGCACCGATCGGCGCATCGCACCCCGGCACCTGACGCATCGGCTTGAGATTGGAAAGGCCCAGTTTTACAAGATTAGGGATTGTCAGGGTCTCCACAGCCTCGCTGATATGTCCCAGCGTATCGGTACCGGCATCATCAAAAGCTGCTGCATCGGGCATCTCACCGATGCCCAGTGAATCAAGTACAATTAAAAAGACTCTTTTATATCGACTCATCGTGTCACACTTCTTTCGCAATGATAATTGTCGTAGAATTCGGTAACTGCTGCCAGATAATCCTTTAAGATCTCGTTCTGGCTGCCATAGATCTCATGTTTACTGCCTTTGACCAGATAGGCCTTGCCGTTTACAAAGCGGCTTAAGAAAAGCATCTGGGCAGGTCTTGAAACCAGGCCATCTCTCTCAGCGACAAACATCATGACAGGGATTCTGATCTTATTGACCTCCTCCACACGGCATGCCTTCTCACCGGCTTTGATGGATTCCCATCCCCATTTCCAGCTTGCTCTGCTGGTCTGGAACTTCGGCTGGGCACTCTTGATCCTGTGATAGTAATAATAGCGCGGTCTGCTGGTTGCAGAGCACGCATTGAAATCCGGATACACATTAAATAAACCCTGGCCTGTGATGTGATGGAGGCCTCTGCCTGTCCACATATTGAAAAGGCACATGGCCTTTGCAATCGGCAGTGGGAGTTTGCCAAAATCAATGCCCATCATCGGTGCATTTAAGATACATTTGGCAAAATCATCCGGATAAGTTTCTATATATCTGGCGGAGATACAACCGCCCATGGAATGACCATAAAGGTAAAAGCGGCCGGGATCTACCTTCATCTTCTGCAGGACGATCCGGTGAACAAAAGCATGGAAGTCCGTCACATAGTCCTCAAAGTGATCCACATGGACCAGATCCTTCTCCGGCACCTGTCTCTGAGAATAGCCATGCCCTCTGTGTTCCATGATCGCCACCTGGTAGCCCTGTCTCATCAGGTTGTAGATCCACTCGTGAAACTTGGCTGCTGTCTCGGTAAAACCATGACAGATGACAACCGTGCCCTTATTCTCTTTCATTGGAAAAAGTTCATAGTAGAGACTGACATCGGTTCTGAAACGGCCTTTGATCATGTGGTAAGTCAGGTGCGGCTCCACAATCGCCTTCATCTGCTGGATATAATGGTTCTCATCCAGTAAGAAGAAATCATTTCTTTCAGTTTTTGGTAATTCTTTGATTGGAATCATTTGCATACCTTCTTTATCAAAAAATAGAGGTGAAGAATATCCCGTATACTCTTCACCTCTATTTTATCATTATTTTCACACTTATGTCACTTAACTGAAAGTTTTCAGAAAAGTTTTATCTTGTTTTAGAATTAACAAATACGTGGCAGCAGTTCGCCTCCAGGCTGTGGCAGGAGTGTCTGCGCGCCGATCTCTGTGGTCATCACGACCTTGCCAGGCATCTGGTCTGTGATCACACCAATCTTTGCAGCGTTTTTGCTGTATGGCTGTGCATGAAGCACATCCAGAATCAGCTGTGCTTTGTCGTCCGGACAGATGACAACCATGGTACCTTCGTTTGCCAGGTAAAGAGGATCCAGGCCAAGCATACCACAGACGCCTTTGACGGCCGGATCTACAGGCACGGATGCGCTGTCCAGTGTCACGCCCACATTGCTCTCTGCCGCGATCTCATAAAGAACAGTACCGACACCGCCTCTTGTCGCATCTCTGATGACATGGATATCCTTTGTGGCACCCAGCATGGCTTTCACCGTACCCCAAAGCGGTGCACAGTCGCTCTTGACATCGGCTTCGATACCCAAGTCTTCTCTGGCAAGAAGGATGGTACAGCCATGTCGGCCTACATCGCCTGTGACGATGATCGCATCACCTGGTTTGGCCAATGCGCCGGATGTATGCACATCTTCCATGATCTCACCGATACCGGTTGTTGTGATAAAGATATTATCTACCTGACCTTTACCGGCTACCTTCGTATCACCGGCGACAATCTTGACACCGGCTTCAGCTGCTGTCTTTTCCATGTAGGAAGCGATTTCTTCCAGCTTATCAAGTGGAAAACCTTCCTCAATGATAAAGGAACAAGTCATGTATTTTGGCTTAGCACCCATACATGCCAGATCATTGACAGTACCACAGATACTCAGTTTACCGATGTTGCCGCCATTAAACTCAAATGGGCTGACAATGAAACCATCTGTGGACATGGCTACTCTATTTGTATTCAGGCTGAGTACCGCTGCATCATCAGCTGTGAACTCAGGATTTGAAAAGTGTGCTTTAAATACTTTTTCGATCAGCTCTGCTGTCTGTCTGCCACCTGCACCATGGGCAAGTGTGACTCTTTCGTTATTCATTTCTTTATCCCTCGATTTCTTCGTTTGTAGGTCCTATTCCATTCCATACTGGTAATAAGCACTGCATGCACCTTCGTTGGATACCATACAGGCACCGATCGGATGTAATGGTGTACATCCCTTACCAAAGACCTTACAGTCGGATGGTTTGCACTTACCCTGAAGCACTTCACCACATCTGCAGGCCGGATTGTTTCTGCCCTCGATCTTAGGAAGATCAAACTTGATTCTCGCATCGAAATCCTTGTAGGCTTCTCTCAGTTTCTGACCGGACATCGGAATGACACCAAGACCTCTCCATTCACTGTCACATTCTTCCATGACTTCATTCATGATCCGCATACCGGTTGGATTGCCTTCCGGCTTAACCACACGTGGATAACAGTTGGCAAAGAAAGGCTCCCCTGTTTTGGATTTTTCAATGATCACCGCCAGGGCTGTCAGTAATTCTTTGGCTGTAAAACCGGCAATAACGCCACTGACCCCATCCTGCTCACAGAGATCTCTGCAAACCTTCTCGCCGGTGATGACATTGACATGACCAGGATAGAGGAAGGCATCTGCACTGCCCTTGAGTGCCTGGTAAGCATTCGGCATGGTCTTGTTAGCTACAAGGATCGAAAAGTTTTTAAGGTTCAGTTCTTTTGCCTGCTTAACAGCAACGCAGGCTGTTGGTGTGGTTGTTTCGAAACCAACGGCCAGGAAAACAACCTGTTCTTCCGGATGCGCTTTCGCATAATCCACCGCATCCAGTGGTGTATAAACGATCTTGATCCTGGCGCCTTCTGCTCTTGCACCGGCCAGGCTCATGTTGGTGCCCGGCACTCGGATCAGATCACCGAATGTGCAGATCACTGCCTGCTTATCAAGGGCCAGCATGACCGCCTCATCAATATAGCTGATCGGTGTCACACATACAGGACATCCCGGACCTGAGATCAGTTCAATATTCTCAGGGAGGATCTTACGGATACCCAGTCTGAAGATCTCATGGGTATGGGTACCACACACTTCCATAATTCTAAGCTTTGGACCATCATAATTCTGAATGATCTCAAGCGCTGTTCTTTTCTTATTCTCTTCCATTACAGCAGCATCTCCATCAGTTCATCTGTCTCAGATGCATCGTCATCTGTAATCTTTGCAATCGCCATACCGGCATGGACCATGACATAATCGCCAGGTTCAAGCTCATCTAAAAGGGCTGCAGATACTTCTCTCTTCGCACCGGATGCGTCCACAACAGCCATACCATTTTTTACATTCACTACTTTCGCAGCAAGACCTACACACATAGGAATACCTCCATTCAATTGATCAATCTATAAGTTAACGTTTCTTATTGCTTTTCATTGGCCCTCAGCACTTCCTGGGCATGCACAGCCTGTCCAAGACCGATACCACCATCGTTTGGCGGGATCAGACGGTGTCTGAGCACCTCAAAACCCTCTTCTCTCAGACTCTTTTCCACCATTTCAAGAAGCACGGTATTCTGGAAGACACCACCGCTTAAAGCACAGACCTTAAGTCTTGTCTTTTCGGAAACCGCCTTGCAGGCTGCCAGAATCTGATCTGCTAAAAGTCTGTGGAAAACCCAGGCGAGTTTTTCCCTGCTTGCGCCTTCAAGTTTGGCTTCCACGATGTACTTAAAGAGTGCATCTGTCGCAAGGACAAAGTCTCGCGCATCGCCCTCGCTTAAGGAAAGCATCGGGATCTTGGCATCCATCTCGAAGTCCTTGTTGGCCATGGCTGCAAACATCAGGGAGGTCGACGCCTCGCCTTCAAAGGTGGAAGCTTTTACCACATCCAGAACTGCACTGACTGCATCAAAGAGTCTGCCTGCACTGGTGGATGTGACGGTATTGATTCGGCGCTTTGCCATGTTTCGGTAGAGCTTACCGATCTGGACTTCACACAGTCCCAGTTTTTCAATCACGTCATCGGCTGCTTCGCCATAGAGACTGTTGATCATGCTGACGGCAATTCGGAAACCTTCTTTGGCGGAAAGGTCACCACCGATCTGGTCAAAAGGCTTGATAGAGCCGACGCGTGTAAAGTCCAGTCTGTCACAGACCATGATCTCGCCGCCCCAGATCGTACCATCCGTTCCGTAGCCGGTTCCGTCAAAGGATACGCCAATGACCTTGCCGGAATAGTCGTTCTCTGCCATACAGGATACGATGTGGGCGTAATGGTGCTGGACCTTGATCACCGGAAGTCCCATTTCCTCGGCGGCCATCACGGTATTATACTTTGGATGCATATCGCAGGCCACCACTTCAGGCTCTGTCTCTAAGAGTTCTTCCATACGGATGACGGATTCTCTCAGTGCATTCACGGTACGAAGATCGGCCATATCCCCGACATAAGGGGATGGATAAAAGAGCTGTCCACTGCCGATGCAGAAAGTGTTCTTCAGCTCACCACCGATCGCCAGTACCTTGTGTTCATACTTTTCGGAAAGCATGACAGGCAGTGGTGCATAGCCACGGGATCTGCGGATCATATAAGGCTCCTCTTCGTAAAAATCCATGACCGAATCATCGGCTCTTAAGCGGATCTTTCGGTTATGGGAAAGGATGAGATCACAGAAGGAGGCGATTTCCTTCAGGGCATCCTCATCTGTACGGCAGATCGGCGCGCCTGAGATGTTGCCGCTGGTCATGACCAATGCATCGGTTGTCATCTCAAGACCATCTTTGTAATCAAAGAGCAGCATCTGTACCGGTGCATAAGGGAGCATGACGCCCACCTTGGGATTGCCCGGTGCCACGGATGGTGCCAGGTTTGTCTTTCCCTTCTTCTCAAGCAAGATGATCGGCTTCTGATGTCCATCGATGATCTCTGCCTGCTTGTTTGAAAATTGGCATGCTTTCTCAGCAGCCTCCAGGTCTCTCATCATCACTGCAAAAGGCTTGACCGGACGGTTCTTTAAGAGACGAAGTCTTGCAACCGCCGCTTCATTGGTGGCATCACAGCTCAGATGAAAACCACCGATGCCTTTAATGGCAATGATCTTGCCTTCCACCAAGGCTTTTCTGGCCGCTGTGATGGCCTCTCTGCCTCTCATCTCACTGCCTACGATGTAGACTTCCGGACCACAGTCATTGCAGCAGACCGGCTGGGCATCGTAGCGCCTTGTCTCAGAGTGGGTGTATTCGTACTCACACGCCGGACACATCGGAAACTCTCCCATGCTGGTACGCACTCTGTCATAAGGCATGGCGTCCAGAATAGTCAGTCTTGGACCACAGGCTGTACAGTTGATAAAGGGGTGCATGTACCTGCGGTCATTGGGATCATAGAGTTCCTTCTTACATTTTGGACAGGTGGCAATATCCGGCGATACAAAAATCTCACCTGTCTCTTTTTCACTCTCTATAATGTTGAATTCTGTAAAGAAACTGTCAAGTTCTTCGCAGTCACTTGTATCTATTTTGAGGATCGCGGAACGTTCGGGCGGGGTCGTCTCCAGCAGG
>JAZUHQ010000239.1:0-3819 GCA_045641805.1 Lachnospiraceae bacterium | reverse complement strand
TGTGAGCCAAGGAGTTGGTTTCAAGTGTTGTCTTCTTAAGACCGCTTGGCCTCCGACTTATCATCGATAAAGTTGCTATCAATGCTTCCCTTCTTGTATCTGAAGGCTTTATCGAAGCTCATTTCTTCGCTGGTTTCTCCGGTGGCCGTAAGTCCATCCTGCCAGGTATTTCAGATGCTGTAACTGTTATGGGTAACCACTGTGGTGAGTTCATCGCTTCCGATTATGCTCGTACAGGTATCCTTGACAAGAACCCTATCCACGAAGATATGGTTGCTGCAGCCAGAATGGCTAACCTGGCATTCATCTGTAACGTTGTTATCGATGAAGATAAGAAGACAGTTGCTGCTTTCGCAGGTAACTTCGAGACAGCTCACAGAAAGGGTGCTGATTTCCTTTCCGCTTACTGTGTTGCTAAACCTGTTCCAGCTGATATCGTTATCACAACAAACGGCGGTTACCCACTTGACCAGAACGCTTACCAGTGTCCAAAGGGTATGTCCGCAGGTGAAGCTACAATCAAGGATGGCGGTGTTCTGATCATGCTTGCTACATGTGAAGATGGTCACGGCGGTCAGTCCTACTACGAGTCCATCAGAGATGCTGAGTCTGCAGAAGCATTCTTCCAGCAGTGTGCAAACACACCTCAGACAGAGACTCTTCCAGACCAGTGGTGTGCACAGATCTGGTGTCGTATCGTTCGTAAGTACACCGTTCTCTTCGTTTCCAACCCAGAGCAGAAACAGCTCATCGAGGATCTGAAGGTTCAGTGGTTCCCAACTCTTGATGCAGCTTATGCTGAAGCTCGCAGAATCAAGGGCGAGGATGCTTCCCTTACATGTATCCCTAACGGTGTATCCGTAGTTGTAAGAGATTAATTTTACGATTTGATCTTTGACAAATTCATAATGATTTAATTATCGTCCGGACAGTTAATTTGCCGAACCCGGCATGCGAGGCAAGAAAGCGGCATCCCAATCATTAGAGAGGGATGGGATGCTGCTTTTCTGTTCGATCGGTAATCAAATAAATAAAACAAGGAGGTATACGTTATGTATGCAATTATTGCTTTCATCCCAATTATTGTCACTGTAGTACTTATGGTTGGCTTTAACTGGCCTGCAAAGAGAGCCCTTCCTTTAGCTTGGGCTTTAGCTCTGGTAATCGGTATCGCAGTTTGGAAGATGTCCATCACAGCTGCTATCAACCAGACAATCATCGGTTTCCTTGAGGCATTCGCAGTTCTCGTAATCATCTTTGGTGCGATCCTCATCATGAACACACTTTCATCTTCAGGTGCTATGGCAGCTATCAATGGTATGTTCACAGGTATCTCTCCTGATGCTCGTGTACAGGCTATTATCATCGGTTTCATCTTCGGTGCTTTCATCGAGGGTGCTGCTGGTTTCGGTACTCCTGCCGCTCTTGCTGCTCCACTGCTTATCAGTGTAGGCTTCCCTCCACTTGCAGCAGCTTGTGTAGCTCTGATCTACAACTCAGTTCCTGTATGTTACGGTGCTGTAGGTACTCCTACTAACTCCGCTTTCGCTACAATTTCTGAGTCTGTAACACAGCTTGGCGCAGATCCAGAAGTTTTCAAGGCTGACCTTACATTCTTCTCCGCTCTGAACATGGCTGTTGGTGCGTTCTTCATCGTTACAATCGGTGTTATCGTACTTGTTACAATGTTTGGTAAAGATGCTGAGCACAAGAAAGTTTCCAAGGCTTTCGAGATTCTTCCATTCATCGTATTCGTTTGCGTAGTATTCGATATCGTTTATCTTGTTATCGCTAAATTCATCGGTGCTGAGCTTGTATCTCTCGTAGCAGCAGTTATCTGTCTGTTCGTTGTACTGTTCACATCCAGATCCGGCTTCCTTATGCCAAAGACTCCTTGGACATTCGCTGATAAGAGTGAGTGGGATGATTCCTGGCTTGCTAAATCTGAAGTTGCTGAGCCAGCTTACTCCGATATGCCACTTCTTAAGGCATGGCTTCCATACTTCATCATCGGTATCGTTCTCGTAGTAACACGTGTATGGTCCACACTTCAGCCTGCATCCTGGGCTGGTGCTATGAAGTCCTTCAAGCTTGTTATTCCACAGATCGGTTTCTTCTCCGGTTGGTCTTGGGCAGTTCTCTGGAACCCAGGTATCATCTTCATCATCGTTGCCCTGATCACAATTCCTCTTCATGGCATGAATGGCGAAAAGGTTTCCTACGCTTGGAAGTATTCCCTTAACCAGGTTAAGGGTGCTGCTATTGCTCTTCTCTTCGGTTGTGCAATGGTATACATCTTCCGTAACTCTGCTAACCCTAACGTAGAAGTTACATACATGATCGACGGCGCTACAAAGGGTCTCGGTTCCATGCTTACAATGATGGCTGACGGTCTTGGTTCTATCTTCAAGGGCGCTTACATCATCATCGCTCCACTTGTTGGTGTTCTTGGTTCCTTCATGTCCGGTTCCAACACAGTATCCAATACTCTGTTCTCCGGTCTTCAGTTCGAGACAGCTACAATGGTAGCTCTTCCACAGGTTATGATCGTTGCTCTTCAGAACAACGGTGGTGCTATCGGTAACATGGTTTGTGTAAACAACGTTGTATCCGCATGTGCTACAACTGGTACAAACGGTAACGAAGGTAAGATCATCAGAACAAACTTTGTTCCATGTATCATCTTCTGTATCGTAGTAGTTGTTGTTTCCTTCATTACAATGCAGCTTGGTCTTGTACAGGTTCTGTAATCAAAACCATTGTAAGTTAGGTTTCACAGCTTAAATAATTAAAATCAAGGGAGGAAATCCTGGATTTCCTCCCTTAACTTTTTAAAATTCAATCTATGAGGTGAGCTTAATGTTTATTATCGCATATATTCTCGTTGGTGCAGCATCTCTGGTCATGGTTTACTTCGGTTCCCTCCAGGGTCAGTCCACTTTCTACATGACAGTCTTCAGTGCCGCGATCATCTGGTATTGTTTATACCTTGATTGGAAGAAACGTCAGGCAAAGAAAGAAGAAAATGATCCTTCAAAAGGTTATAAAAAAGGACAGACATTCTCCAACAGTAAAAAGGATAAAGATAAGAAAAACATTGGACAGAATGCTCACAAAAAGATTCGATAAAAAAAAGCAGCTTGAAACAGCTGCTTTTTTTATTGCCTACATCAATCCATCCTTGAATGCCATCATCATGTCATTGGTCAGACTGCAATCCTCTCTCTTCATCGGAATCTTATCTCTGTCAAACCATGCGGCCATGGACAATTCTTCACGATCAAGTTCGATCGTATCATCGCCGTCCAGCTCACAGAAAAAGCCCATAAGCAGAGAATCTGACAGAGGCCATGGCTGGCTCTTATAGAAACGAAGATTCTTGACCTTCAGGCCTACCTCTTCCATCACCTCTCTGTGGATCGTCTCTTCAATCGTCTCACCGATCTCGTTAAAACCGGCAAGCAGTGCATAGTTGGTATATTCTCTGCCTTCATATTTGGAGAAAAGAATACGGTCTTTATCGGTCACTGCAATAATCGTTGCAGGTGAGATCTTAGGAAACTCCATCAGCTTGCACTTCGGACACTGCATCATACGTTCCTTCTCACAATGCTTCATTGGAATACCGCATCGTCCGCAGAATCTTCTTGTATCATACCATCCTGTCAGTGATAAACCGGTAAAAGCCGCAAATGTCATCGGTTTTGGCAGCACATTTCTCAGATTGTTCACGCGCTCGTAGGCATAGCCTTCGATCGATCTTTCTTCTCCGCCGAGAATACTGAAAAATCCGGTCTCATCGATCGTGAACAGATAATA
>JAZUHQ010000238.1:0-2683 GCA_045641805.1 Lachnospiraceae bacterium | reverse complement strand
GGTAAGTTTGTAACTTCCAGACATCTCCGTGACCGTCTCTTTAGAGAGCTCAACACAGATGTCAGCCTCCGAGTTGAAGAAACAGACAATACAGACTGCTTCAAGGTTTCCGGCCGTGGTGAGCTTCATCTCTCCGTTCTGATCGAGAACATGCGCCGTGAAGGTTATGAGTTTGCAGTCAGCAAGGCTGAGGTTATCTACAAATATGACGAAAACGGCAAGAAGCTGGAGCCAATGGAACAGGTCATCATCGATGTCCCTGAAGAATTCTCCGGTGTAGTCATTGAAAAGTTAAGTTTCCGTAAGGGCGAGCTTCGCGGTATGTCCATCGGTAACGGCGGTTCTTCCAGACTTGAGTTCCTCATTCCATCCCGTGGTCTGATTGGTTACCGTGATGAGTTCCTGACAGACACAAAGGGTAACGGTATCATGAACACACTCTTTGACAGCTATGGCCCATACAAGGGTGATATTGCTTACCGTCAGACAGGTTCCCTGATCGCCTTCGAGGCTGGTGAGACTATCACTTACGGTCTCTTCAATGCCCAGGAACGTGGTACACTCTTCCTTGGACCTGGCGAAAAAGTATACCAGGGTATGGTCGTTGGTGAAAACCCTAAGGGTGGCGACATTGAGCTCAATGTCTGCAAGCGTAAACAGATGACCAACACACGTGCTTCAGGTTCCGACGAAGCCTTAAAGCTGGTTCCTCACAAGATATTAAGCCTTGAACAGGCACTGGACTTCATCGAAAATGATGAGCTGGTTGAGATTACACCAAAGAACGTTCGTATCCGTAAAAAGATTCTTGATACAAAGATGCGTATGCGTGCGAACAGAAAATAAACTAAAAAAGAGATCCGATTGAGTCGGATCTCTTTTTTGTTTGACTGAAAACGGATTTATTCTTCAATCTCTTTTAAAACCATACATGTTGGGGAAGGAATGGAAAGAGGTGCACCTGTCATTACCATAAAGCCCTTCTCATAATTCACCTTAAAGGATGTCAGGGAATTACCCTCCTGGTTAACCGCCACAAAACGGTTATCATTACCCGGCATGATCATCACGTCTCTTGGATATTCACCGCTGACAGGAAGGATACTGGATACCTTCATTGTCTGATCCTTCTCATCAATGTTGTAGATGGCTGCAGAGTTATTACCGGAGTTTGTGACAAAGAGATGCTTGTCGTCAGGCGTCAGCTTCAGTGTAATGGCATTGTTATACCCTTCATATTTTGCAGGAAGTGTTGAGATTGTCTGAATCTTTGCAAAAGATGCATCTTCCGCTTTATATTTGTACTTTGTAACATAGCACTTGTTCTCATGTGTCAGATAAGCATACTGACCATCATGTGAGAAGATCATATGCTTTGGACCGGACTCAAGCTCACAGCGAAGAACATCATGAAGTTTGATCTTGCCGGAACGTCTGTCAAACTTATAGATCTTTACCTGGTCCATACCAAGATCGACAGCCAGGATGAAACGTTCATCAGGTGAAAAGATCGCACAGTTCACATGACATCTGTAGTTTCTGCCTGCAACACTGCCAAGACCTTTCATAAATACTTCATCCGTAACACCTGCAATGGAACCATCCTTGTTCAGTTTCAGAACAGTCAGCTTTCCATCATGGTAACCTGCTGTTACAAGGAACTTGTTGGCTTTATCCACAGACAGATAGCAAGGACGAAGACCATTAATAGAAGCCTTATTCATCAGCTCAAGCTCGCCATCAGGCAGAATTTTAAAGGATGCGACACCCTCGTCACAGCCGGTGTATAAATACTGACCATCTGCTGACATTGTCAGGTAGGATGGATTATTGATCTTAAATGTGGATCTCTTATGAAAATCTGCGTATTCAGGAATACAGTCTAAAATGTAGATACCTTCACTCTCACCTCTGGTGTAAGAACCTACATACGCAACATATTTATTTGGCATGATGATTACCTCCAAAATCTATAACAACACCTATAGTGTATTGAATCATTGTAAAAATTGTCACTGTGGACATTCATTGTAAAATATAACATATTCATTTCTCAATGTCTATACGAAAATCATCCCCTATAAGGCAGATCTATGCTATACTGTAACCAATACTTGAATAGAAAGGATCTAACTACAAATGGAAAAAATCGCAAGCTTTACCATCGATCATATAAAACTGGTTCCCGGTGTTTATGTCTCCAGAAAAGACACCATCGGCCAGGAAGTCATCACCACTTTTGACCTTCGCATGACAAGCCCTAATGATGAACCTGTCATGAATACAGCCGAGATGCATACCATCGAACATCTGGCTGCAACCTTCCTCAGAAACCACGCCGATTACAAAGACCGCACCATCTACTTCGGTCCTATGGGCTGCAGAACCGGTTTCTATCTGCTCCTTGCCGGTGACCTGACAAGCAAAGAGATCATCCCTCTGATGATTGAAATGTTTGAATTCATCCGTGACTTCCATGATGAAGTACCGGGTGCAAGTGCCAAAGATTGCGGCAACTACCTGGATATGAATCTGGGTATGGCTAACTGGCTGGCAAACAGATACTTAAATAACGTGCTTTATCAGATCGATGATGCACGACTGGTCTATCCGGAATGAACTGCCAACAACCGAAATACTTCGGATGAAGTCGGAGGCCAAGCGGTCTTAGGAAGACAACACT
>JAZUHQ010000237.1:0-14437 GCA_045641805.1 Lachnospiraceae bacterium | reverse complement strand
GTGAGAAAATTCGCTCACTGTAGTGGGTTTGAACATCATCCAAAGACAGGTTGGTGGAAATGATGGTCGATTTACGACGGATCAGACGCTCATTGATGCACAGGAAAAGGCCTGAGCTGACAAAAGCGTTGTTGAGTTCACTTCCAAGGTCATCGATGATCAGAAGATCACAGTCAAAGATGTAACTGTACATATCTTCAGGATAGTTTTCGTCCTCATCATCACTGCCAAACGTATACTGGGAGAGGATCTCTACCAGCTGGAATGCAGAGAGATAGATGACGGTATGGGAGCGCTTGAGAAGTTCGCCCGCAATACAGTTGGTCAGGAAGGTTTTGCCCACACCCGTATCACCGTAGAAGAGAAGATTGCCCGGATGGGTATCAAACTGGTCGATGAATTGTTTGCATGTATTAAGGACGGCACGCATATTGTCGTAAGGACTGATGCCGAGACGGTTGTCCGTCACCTTGCTGTAGTAGCCCAGATTGAAGGCTCTGAAATTCTCTTTCTCGAGCACATCGTGGATCGCAGACTGCTTATAGAGCAGATCGACCATGGCCTGTTTGAAACAGTGACATTTCTCATCACCGATCCTGCCGGTATCCTTACAGTCCGGACAGGTGTAGGTCATCTCGAGGTAATCCTGAGGATAACCATGGGCAGAAAGCAGTGCCTGCTGTCTGGCAAGGAGCGCAGCAAGAGTGGCGGCGTCTTTTTCCGGATCCTCCGGAAGACCAAGAATCTTACGGCGCGCACGGGTCGCATTGAGAGAGGCCAGCTCATCGGTGATAGCGGCATACTCAGGGATCGCCTGCGCGACTTCTTCTTTGCGAAGATCCAGTTCATGACGGTGCATCAGCTGGATGCTGTCATAGCGGCGCATAACTGCATTGTACTGTGAATTGTTAAGACTCATGATGACTCCTTAGTTCTCGCCTGCCTGGGCATTTTTCTGCAGTTTCATGGAAAGCTTCTTTTCCAGATCCTCGTAATCGTAGGTTCTCTGGTGGAAGTTGTGGAAACGGTTGCCGGCAGGTTTTGCCTTGGCCGGCGCCTGTGGTCTGGAAGCAGCCTGTTTGTTCTCATTGAACACCTTGTCTGCGGCCTCAACATCTCGCATGGAGAAAACACCGGAGGCTTTCCAGTTGCTCAGGATCTTGTCGGTATAATCAAAGCTTGGGGTATGGACACTCATCATGGTTCGCTTGCAGGCTTCAAGGATCAGTTCCTGACTGAAACCATAGGTCTTTTCCCACTTTGTGATAAATTCGGTTTCACCCGGTGTTGGCATACGATTGCCAAGACCATACGCTTTCATCACGGAGAAGACGACCTGATTGTAAGATTCGGTCTGCATACGGGCTTCTTCTACCGTTTTGATCTGCTGCTGAGACCAGTTCAGTGCTACTTTCTCAATATAACGCATATGGGTATGACCACCGGATACGCAGTACTCAAACAGATATTCAATGAGTTCTGTGGAGAAACCGAGACCATCGTACATATAGTAGACCACATTGACATCACCAGGGCTCAGAGGGTGGCCCAGATACTGCTGGATAATAAAGAGCAGTTCCTGACCGTCCGCACCTTCGGTAAAACCGGAGATCTCCTGCATGGAGTAAGCCTTTGGTGCCTCTTCCTGGATCGGATCGGCTGCCTTTTCAGGGATAGCCGGCTTGGCAGGTTCTGGTTCAGGCTCGGCAGCAGGCTCAGGTTCCGGCGTTTCCATAACCGGATGGAAAACGGAAAGCAGAAGCTGAATGCCTGTCAGATCATTGTCCTCCCATGATAAGAGGAGCAGATGCTGCTGTTCCCAGTACTTGAGGGCACGGAGAACATCGTTCTCGGTCATGTTGAGTGTATCGGCGATGCACTCGATAGAAAATGGACGATGCTTTCTTGTGGAAAGCCAGCGCAGCATATAGATGTAGATCTTGACGAACTCACCGTTAGCCTGTGGCAGGTAGTGGTCGATAAATATATTGGAAATAACAGTGACACCTGATGGCTGATCAGCTGCCAGCGTGATGAATTTCGACATAATGATACCTCTCTTATGAAGATCCTGACGTGAATCTTCCTGTCTTATCTTTCGCATTTTTTCACAGCGTAAGTATAGCACAGATGCCTGAGGTTGAGAAGAAGACCCCCATCGTGGACAATTTGTGGAAAAAAGAGGAGAGGTCGTTGTGGATAAAGTGGATAAGTCATGGGCCAAAGCCTGTTTCGTAAGAAAGAGGGTCATAAAGTGGCTGAATATCAGTGGTTTTTGTGATGTCAGCGAAACACCGGAAAGAAAGGTTATCCACAGTTTTCAAAAGCCTCAAATGGGGTTATTCACAGTGGATAAAGTGGATAAGTGGTGCAAAGCCTTGTATTTAAAGGGTTTGAGCGGTGGATAAAAAATAATTCAAAAAAGATGCAAATTTAATATAATTGTAATAAATTGAGCGCGAATCTGTCGGATAAAACCGATTTTTTGGTTTTTCGAAAAAAAACACCCCGGATTTTTCCGGGGTGTGAGCTATCATTATTTCAGCAGGTCCTCGCCGATGTTGACAACATCGCCGGCACCCATGGTGATCACGACATCACCCGGAACTGTATTTTCGCGGATGAATGCTTCGATCTCCTCGAATGTTGGGAAGTGGTAAGCGTCTTTACCTGCTTCCAGGATCAGCTTCTGGATATCCTTGGAACTGATATCGCCGGGATCCTTTTCTCTGGCTGCATAGATATCTGCAAGAACGACTTTGTCGGCCAGTGCAAGGGATTTACCGAAGTCAGCCAGGAAAGCCTTTGTTCTTGTGTAAGTATGTGGCTGGAAGATACACCAGATGGTCTTATGAGGATAGTTCTGAGCTGCGGTGAGTGTGGCAGTGATCTCTGTTGGATGATGTGCATAGTCATCGATCACGGTGACACCGTTAAACTGGCCCTTGTATTCGAAACGACGGTCTGTTCCTTCGAATGCAAGAATGCCTTCACGGATCTGATCCATGGAGATGCCAAGGACACGGGCAGAAGCAATGGCTGCCAGTGCATTGGAGACATTGTGGATACCGGTGACATTCAGCTGGATGCGGCCAAGATCCTCACCAAAGGCGATCAGGTCAAAGCTTCCCTTGGCATAGTCATCGAAGGTGATATTGGCAGCTGTATAGTCACTGCCTGCATCCAGACCATAAGTGATAACCTGACAAGGAAGGCCTTTGGTGATCTCTTCCCAGTTCTCGATCTCATGGTTGATGACAAGTGTGCCTTCCGCAGGGAGTTTTTCTGCAAAGAGTCTGAAGGAATTGCGGATATCCTGAAGATCCTTGAAGAAATCCATATGGTCTTCTTCGATATTGAGGATCAGCTCAAGGCTTGGATAAAACTTCAGGAAGCTGTTAGTATATTCACAGGCTTCTGTGATGAAGTTATCGGAGTGGCCGACACGGATGTTGCCGTGGATGGCTTTTAAAATACCACCGACACTGATGGTTGGATCCGTGTTTGCTGCCAGCAGGATATGAGACAGCATGGAGGTTGTTGTTGTTTTGCCATGTGTACCGGAAACGGCAATGGCATTGCGGTAGCCCTTCATGATCTGGCCGAGGAGCTCTGCACGGTCCATCATTGGGATGCCGGCATTAACAGCTGCGGCAAACTCCGAATTATCAGGGCGGATCGCTGCAGTATACACAACACAGTCAATGTCAGAAGTAATATTCTCTGCACACTGGCCGTAGGCAATTTTTACACCTTTGGATTCAAGCTGATGGGTGATGGCAGAGGCTTTGGAGTCGGAGCCGACAACCGTAAAGCCACGCTCAAGAAGAATATCGGCAAGACCGCTCATACTGATGCCGCCGATGCCCATGAAATGAATCTTGATCGGTTTGTTGAAATTGATCTGATACATCAAAACACTTCCTATCTAATATATGGTTAAGCAGAAGATGGACTTCTGTTTTCAGTCAAAATTGGCGATAATATAGCAAAATATCATATTATCCCATTCTGATATACATTATAACCACATTTGATGAAAAATCAAATGAAAAAAACATAAAATGCTGTTCATGTTATCTGAACCTAAAATGCAAAAAACCGGGTAAAAATTGTTCGAATTGTTCGTAAAGCAGTATATATTATGCATTACTGATTTGAAAGTGTTTTCATTTAGTTTTTAAAGTGTTATAATAGATAATCATAAAAAACATCTGAGGTGATAGCGTGATAAAGAAAGAAATGATAGCCATGCTTCTTGCCGGCGGTCAGGGAAGCCGTCTCGGTGTGCTGACATCCAATGTCGCAAAACCAGCTGTATCATTTGGTGGTAAATATCGTATTATTGATTTCCCTTTGAGTAATTGCATCAATTCCGGTGTGGATACAGTCGGTGTTCTGACACAGTACAGACATCTTCGCCTGAACACGCATATCGGTATCGGTATTCCATGGGATCTGGACCGCAACCACGGTGGTGTTACTTTGCTGCCGCCATATGAAAAGAGCGAGCATTCTGACTGGTATTCAGGAACAGCGAATGCAATCTACCAGAACCTTGAATATATCGAGAATTATAACCCTGACTATGTGCTCATCCTCGGTGGTGACCATATTTATAAGATGGATTATGAAGTCCTTCTGGATTTCCATAAATCAAAAGGCGCTGATGTAACGATCGCCTGCATGCCGGTTCCTTGGGAGGAGGCCAGCCGTTTCGGCGTGGTCATTGCTGACGATAACGGCAATATCAGCGATTTTGAGGAGAAGCCTGCAAATCCAAGCAGCAATCTGGCATCCATGGGTATTTATATTTTCAGCTGGCCTGTACTCAGAGAAGCACTGATCAGACTGAAAGACCAGCCTGGCTGCGATTTTGGTATGCATGTCATCCCATATGTTCATGAGAAAGCCCATAACTGCTATGCTTATGAATTCAATGGTTACTGGAAAGACGTTGGTACACTCGGATCCTATTGGGAAGCCAATATGGAGCTGATCGATATCATTCCTGAGTTCAATCTCTATGAGGAATTCTGGAAAGTTTATACCAACAATGAAAACATCCGTCCACAGTATTTCGGTAAGAATGCGCTGATCGATAAATGTATCATCGGCGAAGGTGCTGAGATCTACGGACAGGTGACAAACTCTATTATCGGTGCAGGTGTCTCCATCGGCGAAGGTGCCGTTGTGACAAACTCTATTATCATGCAGGGATCTGTGGTCGGTGACAATACCGTCATCGATAAAGCGATCATTGCAGAGTCCGTTAAGATCGGCAGTGACTGCCAGCTTGGCGTCGGTGAATATGCACCAAATGTTTATAATCCAAAGGTCTATGCATTCGATTTGGTGACAGTGGCAGAAAATGCCGTGATCCCGGATCATGTAAAGGTCGGTAAAAATACAGCGATCGTAGGCAAGACAGCTGCTGAAGATTATCCGGATGGTCTGCTTGCCAGTGGACAGGTTATTATTAAGGCGGGTGAAGAGTAATGAGAGCGATTGGTATTGTATTAGCAGGTGGTAACAGCAGCCGTATGGGTGTGCTGGCCAAGAAAAGAGCAGTAGCCGCAATGCCGGTGGCAGGTAGTTACAGAAGCATCGATTTCGTTCTGAGCAGCATGTCCAATTCCAACATTCAGAAGGTAGCTGTGTGCACACAGTTCAATGCCCGTTCCCTGAACCAGCATCTGAATTCCTCTAAATGGTGGGACTTCGGTCGTAAACAGGGCGGTCTCTATGTGCTGACACCAATGATCACTCATGAAAATGAGTCCTGGTACAGGGGCACAGCCGATGCGCTCTATCAGAACATTGATTTCCTGAAAGAGAGCCATGAACCCTATGTGGTCATCGCATCCGGCGACTGTGTTTACAAGATGGATTATAATGAAATGCTGGAACATCATATGGCCAATAAGGCTGATATTACAGTAGCCTACACGAAGCTTGCCGCAGATCAGGATGATCCGACAAGATTTGGTGTTCTGACAATGAAGGAGGATGGCAGAATCGCCTCCTTTGAGGAAAAACCGCTGGTCACAGACAACATGACCATCAATGCCGGTGTCTATATCCTCAGAAGACGTCTTCTCATTGAGCTTCTGATCAGAGCCAATGCTGAGAAGCGTTACGATTTTGTTAAAGACATTCTTGTCAGATATAAGGATGTCAAACGAATCTATGGTTTTGAACTGAAAGGTTTCTGGAATAATATCGCAACCAAGGAGTCCTATTTTAAGACCAACATGAGATTCCTCGAGAAGGAGACCCGTGATTTCTTCTTTGAAGGTTATGATTCCATCTACTCCAAAGTAGAGGATCAGCCACCTGCAAAGTACAATTCGGGCGCATCCGTCAAGAATTCTCTGGTGGCTTCCGGTTGTATCATCAATGGCAAGATCGAGGATTCCGTTCTTTTCAGCAAAGTCTATGTAGGAAACAACTGTGTGATCCGTAATTCGATCATTCTGAATGACGTATATATTGGGGACAATACGATTATTGAGAACTGTATCGTTGAAAGCAGGGGCACTGTTCATGCGAATAGCGTTTTCAAAGGTACTGACGATGAGATCAAAGTAGTTGTTGAGGAAAACGAGCGTTATATTATCTGACGTTCGTGAATAAATCCATTTGAAACTTTAATTTTTGGGGGTAACGAAACATGCAGATTACAGATGTAAGGATTCGCAAGATGAGTCAGGAAGGCAAAATGAAAGCTATTGTATCCATTACATTAGACGAAGAATTTGTTGTTCATGACATTAAAATAATCGATGGGGAAAAAGGATTATTTATTGCGATGCCAAGTAGAAAAGCTGCTGATGGAGAGTACAGAGATATCGCACATCCGATCACTCCATCCACAAGAGAGAAAATTCAGAAAGTGATTCTCGATAAGTATGCTGAGGTCCTTCTGGAAACTCAGGAAGAAGAGGCAGAATAAAAAAGTTCTCTAAAGAGGAGCTGCACACTTGCGGCTCCTCTTTTTCATTGACAAATACAGGTAGAAACGATTATCATTAAGAGACATTAAACAGAGCAAAAAAGGTGAATCGAAATGCATATAATTATTGGACTTGGTAATCCAACCAGACAGTATGAAGGAACCCGTCATAACGTAGGATTTGAAGCCATAGACAGAATCGCCAAAGAGAATGGCATTCCTATGGATATGAAAAAACATAAAGCCATCTGCGGTAAAGGTATGATCGGTTTTGAGAAGGTCATCCTGGCGAAACCTCAGACCTTTATGAATCTGAGCGGCGAGAGTGTCCGTGAGCTGGTTGATTTTTATAAGGTAGATCCTGAAAATATCCTAGTGATCTATGATGATATCGATCTGGATGTGGGCCATCTGAGAATCCGCGCCCGCGGCAGCGCCGGTGGCCACAACGGTATGAAAAATATAATCCAGCACCTGAGCGGAGAGGAGACTTTCCCAAGAATCCGAGTGGGCGTCGGTGCCAAACCACAGGGCTGGGATCTGGCAGACTATGTGCTTGGCAGATACAACAGCGAAGACCGCAAAAAGATGGACGATGCCCTGGGCCTTGCAGCAGAAGCGGCAAAACTGATCGTCAATGATGACATGAATGCGGCGATGAACCGTTACAATACAAAGAAGCCAAAGAAACCAAAACAGCCAAAGGTTAAGAAAGAAGCCGTCGTGGAGACTCAGGCAGAGACCTCTGCAGAGACACCGGCAGGCGAATAAATTCATTTGGACTATTATTTATAGAAGAAACAGAATGAGGGAGGTGATCAGATGAAGGCTTTTACAGCGCCCATGTATGATTTCGCGGAATACGAAATGATCTTAAAAGATCTGGAAAAGAAAAAAACACCGCTCCATATCGACGGTTGTATCGATACACAGAAGTGTCATCTGATCAGCAGCCTCGGTGAAGATTATCCTTTGAAGCTGATCGTGACTTACAACGAGAGCAGAGCAAAGGAAATATATGAAGATTATCGATTCTTTGACCGGAATGTCTATTATTATCCGGCCAAAGATATTATTTTCTACAGTGCAGATATTCACAGCTCCCTGATCGTCAGTCAGCGAATGGCTGTGATCCGTCAGCTCCTTGATCAGGTACCGGTGACCGTGGTAACGACACTGGATGGCCTTTTTGACAATGTGCTGCCGCTACGTTTTCTGGATACGCACAAGATCGTCCTCCGTGAAGGCGATGTCCTTCCGCTGGACATCATGGAGAAAAAACTGGTGGGCATGGGCTATGAGCGTGTCTATCAGGTGGAAGCGCCGGGACAGTTTGCAGTCCGTGGTGGTATTTTAGATATTTATAACCTGTCAGATGAGGTGCCTTTCCGAATCGAACTCTGGGACGATGAGATCGATACCATCCGCAGCTTTGATGCGGAGAGCCAGCGCTCCATCGAAAATGTCCCTTCCATGACGGTCTATCCGGCGAGTGAGTATATTTTAAACCGCCAGTCCATGGACCGGGGACTTCGAAAGATCAAAGACGATGCCCGGAAGCAGGCGAAAAAATATCAGGCCGAAGGCAACCTGGAAGCGGCAGGCAGGATCCGCCAGATCACTTCCGAATTTGCCGAGCACTTAGAGCTTGGCAGTGCCGTCGTCAATATCGACAGTTATGCCGGCTATTTCTTTGATGAGATGGTCAGCTTCATGGACTATTTTAAAGATGAAGAGAGCCTGATCTTTCTGGACGAGCCTGCCCGAATCGTGGAAGCCGGGGATATGCTGTCCATGCAGTACAGGGAAAGCATGCAGGGACGTCTGGAGAAAGGCTATATCCTGCCGGGACAGATCAGCCTCATGGCCGATCACAAGTCTGTCCTTGCCAGACTTTCCGGTAAAAGGACCGTCCTTCTGAGTACCCTTTCCTACACCACACCGCTCCTTCCCGAAAAGGGAAGTTACAGCATGCAGGTCAGCAGTATGCACACCTACAGAGGTGATTTCGGCATGCTGACCAAAGATCTGGCCAGATGGAAAAAGAACAAATACAGGATGATCCTGGTCTGCTCCTCCGAAGTTCGCGGACGCCGACTGGTGAGGGATCTGGATGAAGAGGGTATCATCGCTTTCTATTCAGAGGACAAGGATCGTATTGTTTCACCGGGAGAAGTCATGGTCATCCATGGCAACCTCCATTACGGTATTGAGTATCCGACGATCAAATTCGCGATCATCGCGGAGACGGATATTTTCGGTGAAGAAAAGAAAAAGAAAAAACGCCGCAGAAAGATGGAAGAAGGTGAACGCATCAAGACCTTCGGCGATCTGTCTGTGGGAGACTATGTGGTTCACGAAAACAAAGGTGTGGGCATCTACCGCGGTATCGAGAAGATTGAAGTCGACGGTATTACCAAGGACTACATCAAGATCGAATACGACGGCGGAAGCAACCTCTATATCCTGCCGACCCATCTGGATATGATCCAGAAGTATGCGGATAAGGATGCCAAAGTCAAGATCCACAAGCTGGGAGGACCGGAATGGCACAAGACCAAGACCAGAGTCAAGGGTGCGGTTGCGGAGCTGGCTCAGGATCTGGTCAAGCTCTATGCAGCAAGACAGCAGAAGAGCGGTTTCGCCTGCGGACCGGATACGGTTTGGCAGCGAGAGTTTGAAGATATGTTCCCATTTCAGGAGACACAGGATCAGCTGGATGCCATTGAAGCGGCCAAAGCGGATATGGAGAGCAGCAAGATCATGGACCGCCTGATCTGTGGTGACGTTGGATTTGGAAAGACAGAAGTGGCCATCCGTGCCGCTTTCAAGATGGTGCAGGAGGGCAAGCAGTGTGCGGTACTGGTACCGACCACGATTCTGGCCCAGCAGCACTACAATACATTTGTCCAGCGAATGAAGGAGTATCCGGTCAATATCGGATTGTTATCCAGATTCAGGACTAAATCAGAGCAGACAAAAACACTGGCAGATCTGAAAGCCGGCCGTGTGGATATCGTGATCGGTACCCACCGAATCCTCTCAAAGGATGTCGTCTTTAAGGATCTGGGTCTGCTTGTTGTGGATGAGGAGCAGCGTTTCGGTGTTTCTCACAAGGAAAAGATCAAAAAACTGAAAGATACCGTGGATGTTCTGACCCTGACAGCCACACCGATTCCGAGAACCATGCACATGGGACTGATCGGTATCCGTGACATGAGTCTTCTGGAAGAGGCACCGGTGGACCGTACACCGATCCAGACCTACGTCCTGGAGTACAATGAGGAGATGGTCCGCGAGGCGATCCACAGAGAGATGGCCAGAGGCGGTCAGGTCTACTATGTCTTTAACCGTGTCAATGGTATTGAAGATATCACCCTGCGTATTGCGGAACTGGTACCGGATGCAGAAGTCGTCTATGCCCACGGTCAGATGAATGAACGTGAGCTGGAGAAGATCATGTATCAGTTCATTAACGGAGAGATCGACGTCCTCGTATCGACCACCATTATCGAGACGGGTCTGGACATTCCGAATGTCAACACGATCATGATCCATGATGCAGATAAGATGGGACTTTCCCAGCTCTACCAGCTGAGAGGCCGTGTGGGACGTTCCAACCGAACCTCCTATGCCTTTCTCATGTATAAGCGTGACAAGATGCTCAGAGAGATCGCGGAAAAGCGCCTTTCTGCCATCAGGGAGTTTACGGAACTGGGTTCCGGTTACCGTATTGCCATGCGAGATCTGGAGATCCGAGGCGCAGGTAATCTTCTGGGCGAGCGTCAGTCCGGCCACATGGAGGCGGTCGGCTATGATCTTTACTGCAAACTCCTGTCTGCAGCCGTGATGGAAGCCAAGGGAGAACCGGTGAAGACCGATTTTGACACGACCATCGATATCGATGTGAATGCCTATATACCGCCGACTTACATTAAAAATGAATTCCAGAAGCTGGATATGTATAAACGTATTGCCAGCATTCAGAATGATGAAGAATACAGTGAGATCCTGGATGAGATGGTGGACCGTTTCGGTGACATTCCAAAGCCGGTGATGAACCTGCTGATGGTGGCACTGATCAGAGCCAAGGCCCATGAAGCTTACGTGATCCAGATGGCCATCAAGGACAGAGTGGCCAAGATCCATATGCATGAAAATGCCGATGTGGACCTGAATGGCATCTCCACCCTGGTGACCCTTTACAAAAAACGCCTGAAGTTTGACTCGAAGAGCGCCAATCCGGTCTTTTATCTGGATATGAAAGACGTTCCGAAGCGGGATCTGCTTCCGGAACTGATCCGCTTTATGAACGATGCGCAGACACTTTTGTGCGGCAAGGAGCATCCGGATCAGCAATAACTTTATGATATGTTTATAGTCTTGGGATTGATTCAGATATGGATTTGGTGTACAATAGATTATTATGAGATTATCATGACCTAATTGCGTAATTGAATCAATAAGAATAAAAAGGAGATAGACAGTATGGCTAGAAAGAAAAAGAATGATTTCTGGGACGATGTTGATGAAGAATTAAGCACAACCTCTGCCGGAAGTCAGTCTGCAAAGGTTAAAGAAGAAGATTGGTCCGCGACTAAGAGTCTGCCACTTAAACTGTTAATGCGTTTCCTGTTAATGATTGCTTGCTTTGTTGTTCTTGGATCCGCATTCATTGCATATCGCTATATCGGCGACCGTTATGCAAGCGGCAGCTACAGCAATGACTTCTACGAGAGCGGCAGTTTCGCAGGACAGTACAACAACAGTGTGGCTCAGCTCATGCAGCTGGTTGGTGCCATTGATGTCAATCCTGACTTTACCCAGATCGGCAATGAAGAGATGCTTGCAACACAGGTAGAAAACTACATGGGTAAAGATACAAACTTTGCATTCCTGGTTCAGGATGGTGATCACTTCGAACTGGCTTCCAGCGGCGAAGATGCAAAGGACAGAATTGAAGCAAGCACACACTATGCACTCATTTCCAATGAGGGCGGTGAGATTTCCGTTAAGAGCACACTTTCCGGTTCCCTTCTGAACAAGGCTTTATGGGAAAACATGCTCTCCACAGTTGGCGGAGACTACATCATCTACTGTGCAGTTGATAATGAACTGACACACAATGACAATTATCTGGAAGCAAAGAACCGATTTGAGGAGACTGAAAAGTACTTCTATTATGCGAAGTTCACAGGTGTTGCATCCGCAGTGATCTTCCTGATCTGCCTGATCTTCTGTATCATGGCAACAGGTATGAAACGCGGATACGAAGATGTCTGCCTGACATGGTACGACAGAATCTTTACTGAGATCGCACTTGCGATCATGGTCGTTGTAGCAGGCGCAATCGTTTATGGCGGTTACAGACTCTACAAGATGCCGATCAGTAATCCATACTTCCAGTATGCACCGATCGCAGTAGCTGTGGTCCTCTATTTCTGGATCGCACAGAGCTACTTCAGTATCGTAAGAAGAATCAAGGCAGGACGCCTGCTCCGTTACTCTCTGATCGGTTGTATCATCGCCGGTATTGCAGGTGGTATCGGAAAACTTCCAAAACCACTCAACATTATCATTGGCGCTATTCTTCTGATCGCGATCAACGGCGGCGCCGTTTATGGTATTCTGTTCCTGAAGGATCTGTATACGATCAAAGGTATCCCTGCTTCCTACATTGCGGCAGCAGCAGTATTTGTGATCGAGATCCTGTCACTCATCGTTTCCAAGACAAGCAATGATTACGATGTGCTCAAGGAAGCTGCTGATGAGGAGGACGATGAGGATTCCGAAGAGGAAGAAGTATCTGCACCTGCAGAAGAAACACCTGCAGTTGAGATCAAGCCTGAGAGTGAGATCGAGATCGCTCCATTACCTGCAGCACCTGCTCCTGAAGCAGATATTCCACAGGATTGGGAGACAATGGATCTTGGCGGTGCCATCATGGAAGCTGAAAAGAACCATGAGATGAAGATCAAGGGCAATACAGAGCCACAGCTTCAGAAGGTAATGCCTGAGGTGAACGAGACATTATTCCTTCCTGAGGAAGAGATGGAGAAGGCATTCAAGGCCGCAGGTCTTGCAGCTGCTCAGGAAGAGGCCGTGGAGATTCCTGCAATTGTTCCGGCACCTGAACCAGAACCGGCACCAGCAGTGATCCCTGAGATCAAGGCTGAGCCTGAAGATGAAGGTAAAGTGAACTTTGTTCAGTTAAACAAAGATATCCGTAAGAGATTTAAAGCTTCTCTTAAGAAACAGGGCATGGCGATCACAGTCAGAGCACCTGAGAAACCGGTTGTCATCGACATGGACGAGAACAGCCTCGGCATGATCGTCTCCGATATCTTCAGCCGTATCGAAGCCTTATCCAAGCCGGATGCAAGAACTTATGCAGAGATCTATCTGCATGGCGGCAAGGTCGTTTACATTGTCAAAGTCAACGTTCGTGAGGACGCAATGGACAAGGCACAGGCAGCGGCTAACGGCACAGACTTCTTCGAAACAGCAAGAAAGATCGTCAGTGGCAACGAAGGCAAGTTCATCGTATCTCTTGAGGGAGAGATCCTGAAAGTAGGTATGCTGATGGAGGCTGCTGAATAATTCAATATGAGAAACACAAAAGGACAGATCCTGAGGACCTGTCCTTTTTTCTTTACCAGTCTTCTTCGAGGATCTGAATCTCCAGAAAATCGAAGTCGATACTGTCTATGAAGTTGTCGTGATTGAACCGTGTTTTGCTGTGTCTTTGAAATTCACGGATGTTGACATCCAGCCACAGGGGTTCGGAAAGATCAAATTCCTGACAAACCGTGGTGACAGCATGGAAAACCTTGGCGGTTCTTGAATCGTCCGAAGGATCCTCGACCACCATATCTTTCACAAGCCGGTTGTTTTCAAATGCTTTTGCCCATAATCGAAACATAGTTACGCCTCCCATTGACTCATAGTATATAGGAAGAAGAGGCGTAATTGCAAGCGCATACGGTGGACTTTTATGGTGTTTTTGTGCTATTATAAATTGTTAGTTAAGAAAAGAAAGACTGCCTGCGGGCGGTGTTGGAGGATATAATGGAACAGTATATTTACGTGAATTATGCATACGAAGATCAGATGATGGTTCTTCCTGTGATCCGTATGCTGGAAGCTGAAGGCGTGAATGTTTTCAGCGGCAATGGCAGTGAGGAGCGTGTGACCGGCAGTACCTTCGTACTCAACATGCTGACACCATCCAGCCATTCATCTAAGACATTCAGAAAGATCACGAACTTTACGATCAAAAATTGTAAGGACTACATGTCCATCCATGTGGATGAGAAAGGCCTGACTTCAGACGTGGAAGCTTTTGTGGATACAGCAATGGCTTTATTTAAGATCAAATACAGAGAGACTAAGGTAGCGGAAGCAGCGGAGTAGCCGGTGGAAACTGCTCTGATCGACTCAGCGATCGAGGAGATCCTTCAGGTACGCGAGGAGATCCATGCC
>JAZUHQ010000236.1:0-4505 GCA_045641805.1 Lachnospiraceae bacterium | reverse complement strand
AAGACATTATCCTCAAACCGCTCCTCATACCGGATCATAAAGAGATCCGGGACCACAACCGAATCCAGCGGTGACTTTCCTGTCAGCTCCACACAGATCGGCGCAAAACAGAGCCTGTAGGGAAGCTTGTGTTCCTTGATGTAATGATTGGCTTCATAGTAGAGGCACCCGCGAATGTTCTGATGGCCGTAAAAGGGGGCATCCTGCTCTCTGATCTCCCCCAGAAAGAGTTCGACAATACTTGTATAAAGATACAGATTTTTCCGTGTATCCATCCACTCATAAAAAGCCTGGGCTGTATAAGGGGTCTGGTCAAAGTGGTGGTAGTACATTTGTGCTTCCGAGATCAGTTTTTTTCTGTCTTCCCTGTACTGCTCCTTTTTATACTTTGAAAAAAGGGCCAGTGACTTGAGTTTCCCTCCATCTCCCAGCATGACATCCTTCATGGTACACTCAAAACCGCCAAGGCAGTAACTGCGAATGAGTCTCTCAAAAGGATATTTACTGTATCCGATTCCTTCGCCAAAAAAATAGATGTGGGTCACCTGATTATTCAGATCGATCAGCCAGTATTCTTTAACATGACACTTTCTGTAGGCCATAGCCTTATCCACATAATCGAAGAAGGAGACTGTCGGTTCCACGATATCGATCACGATATCCGGCTTCTGCAGGGAAACACCGCCGTAAAAGGCTCCTTCCCCAATCACGACCATGAGATCCGGTGATGTGACATTGTGTTCATCCAGGCCCACATTTTCCGGTGCATAAAAGACCTTTCCGGCTTGTTTGTTTTTGAGAAGATGATCCTCAAACAGCGTTCCAAGCAAAAAGCAAAACCGCCTCCCCTCCTCATCGGGCATCATGGTCTGTATGACACTGCCTTCGATCAGCTCGCACTTGACTTCCAGCTCTTTGGATTCTCTTCTGTAGTTTTCAAAATCCAGGTCATTCATCTTGTTCATTTCTAATCCCTCCTGATATTCAATCTCTGTCCCTCAGATATACCACAGATAGACCTGTCTGACATGCACAGTCTCTTGACACAGGACGGGAAAAACCTTCAGCATCATACATCTTTATTCATAAAACGCCATCATTCGCCTGACACGTGCGATATTTTTTGAGTCCAAAAAAAGCTCCCGGCACGCTTTACGTGCAGAGAGCTTTCTTATTCAATCTCTTATTCTTTGTTCGAAACAAGGGTTATATGTTCGCTTGCATCTTGTCCTGCCAGCTGAAGGCTGCCCTTTTCCATGTAGGCACACCAGATATCGGAATGGTTACTATCAGGTGCTCTGAATTCATCCCGGGTAAATGGATCATAGAGTGCCATCAGAATCTGAGCACAGGATCTATCCTTGCTGCAGCCGACCAGATGGGTCAGTGCCGGATGGCTGAGACCATCCTCTTTATTCAAAAATGGCGTTACAGTACTGCCATCTTCATATACATAGTAGGATTCTCCATCTTTCTCTGACAGAGGAAAAGCACGCATGGAAACGGTCGCTCGGACATCTGTCATATTTAAAGTTGCCAGTTCCGTGATGGTCCGGTCTTCTCTGCCAAAAAGCTTAAGTGCACTCTCAGATGAGGCATCAGAGAGGATTCTGCTGTAGCCATCATAGCTGCTGATCATACCGGATGTGTAGCCGGCTTCTTCAAGGGTCTGCGCCATGTAATCAATGATGAAGGCGTTCATCAGATGATGGAAATCGATCAATGTTTCAATCGCATCCGCTTCTGCAAATCCCAGATAATCATCTGAGACATGGAGACACACCTGATCCTTGTCAAGAAATGCCAGATTGATCTGATCCGGGTCTTTCACAAAGGTCATGATCTTTTCGATATCCTCTGCCACTGCCTGATTGTATGCCGGGTCAAAGGCCTGTGCATCCAGGTCATCGGAAGCGGCACAGAGATTCTTCATGATCTCATAGACAGGGGCCATATAGAGGAGACGGCTGCCATCCGCTGTCACAAGCTGAAGGGCCTCATAAAGGGCCGGATCCACCTGAACCGGGGTATTGGGATGACTTCCGATCACACAAAGGTTGTTGCCCTCAATGATCGCGTGTCTCTCGCCCTCATAGGCGGTTTCATCCGTTTCTGAAACAGGACCACGCTCCAGGGCAGCATCTTCTGCACCGCTCTCCGCTAAGGGTCCGTAAGGTTCGTCAGCCGTAAACATCTGATAGCCCTTGATACATAAGTCTGTATAGAGTTCTGCGATTTCCCTCTTCTCAGGGCCTGCGCTGATACCGGCACCGCCGACGTCATATAAAAAGACAAAATCACTGCTGCAGTTCACATAGGAATTGGAGACTGTCGCAATCTCCTGCCATCCTGCATCCGTACCCAGCCAGCCGGCCACAAACATAGCCAGATTTCCGGCACCAAAAAAGATCAGGATCGTCATGATTATAAAACGAAGTTTCACATGTTTGGTGAACAGCGTCATTTTTTCGACTTTAGGTCCGTATCGTTTATCTGTCCTGTCCTTCGCGTATCTATTCATACATAACCTCTTAATATTTTATATAGAGTTTTGCTTGCGAAGCGGCTGTTTTAGAATAAGAAATCGATTTCTTATTCTAAAATAGCGGGATATTTCTATCCCGCCATCAGTATACCATATTTCATCAGATCAATGCCAATATAAACAAAATAGCAATCACGATGATCAAAAAGATCAGGCATCCGAAACCGATGATGGCACCCTTGCGGCATGCCTTATAATTTCGGATATAGTTCTTCTTTCTGAAGAGCACGGCTGCGATCGCGCCGAAGATTGGGAAAAGGAAGGACAGGAGCATGTAGAGGACACTGCCTGTATCATGAACAGGCGGCAGTGCGATCTCATCTGAGATAAAATCCTGCACTTCGCGTGTTTCCTTCACCTCTTCCGGTTCATTTGGATCTTTGATCTTGATCGGTTTCATTGGAACACCGGACTCACGAACAGCCTTGTATTCCTCAATCTCTTTCTTATTACCATAAACCCAGTGATCATGACCGATATTCACAAATTCAGGCTGATCGACACTGTAATCGTGAATCGATGGATCATAGGTGTAAAGGACTTTATTCTTCTCCAGCTGTGGATCCGGAATCGGAATCGCAGACAGGAGGGAGTGGGTGTATGGATGCAGCGGATAATCAAAGAGTTCTTCCGCATCCGCTACCTCAACGATCTTACCTTTATAGATAACACCAATTCGGTCGGAAATAAATCTGACGATGGAAAGGTCATGCGCGATAAAGAGATAGGTCGTACCCTTCTCCTTCTGGAACTTTTTCATCAGATTCAGAACCTGTGCACGAACGGATACGTCCAGGGCTGAGATCGGCTCATCGGCAACAACCAGTTCAGGTTCCATGACCATACAACGGGCAAGACCGATTCTCTGTCTCTGACCACCGGAGAACTCATGAGGGTAACGAGTCAGATGCTCAGGGAGCAGACCCACTTCCTCGATCATGTTTTCAACTTTCGCCACACGCTCTGCTTCATTCTCGTAGAGTTTGAAGTTGGTGAGACCTTCAGAGATGATATAGTCGACCGTTGCACGTTCATTCAGGGAAGCGGCAGGATCCTGGAAAACCATCTGAATACGGCGGATCACTTCTCTGTCAAGGGCAGAGGAGATCTTACCGGTGATCGGTACGCCTTTGAAACGGATCTCACCGGCTGCCAGTGGATTGACTCTGATCACCGCACGTCCTACGGTTGTTTTACCGGAACCGGACTCACCTACTAAAGAGAATGTTTCACCTTTATAAATATCGAAGGAAGCATCCTGAACAGCTTTCACTGCATTGTCTCCCTTGCCGAAAGTGATATCGACATGGTCAACGGACAGGAGAACTTCACGACCATATTCATTGATTGGACCATGCTCCGGAAACTGGGAGACATTCTTTTTTTCATTAGCCATTATTTTTCTCCTAAATATTGAATGCTTTCTTTAACTTATTGTGGATATCACGGATACCCTCCGGTTTTTCCAGCTTCGGTGCATCTTCATGAAGCAGCCATGTCTTTGCATAGTGCGTCTCTGTAATCTTGAACATCGGTGGTTCTTTGATCGTATCGATCATCATACAGTATGGATTACGAGGTGCAAATGCATCGCCCTTCAGATCATTGTAGAGTGATGGTGGTGTACCGGTGATGGAATAAAGGGTTGTGTTGCGGTCGGCCAGCTGTGGGAGTGAAGATAAGAGGGCCCAGGTATAAGGGTGTCTTGGATCATAGAAGATCTCCTCTACGGTTCCCAGCTCAACGATCTGACCGGCATAAAGCACAGCCACACGATCGGCCATATTGGCAACAACACCAAGGTCATGGGTGATGAAGACCGTTGTGAAACCAAACTCCTTCTGAAGATCTTTGATCAGCTGAAGGATCTGGGCCTGAATCGTTACATCCAGGGCAGTTGTTGGTTCATCACAGATCAGGATCTTTGGCTGACATGCCAAAGCGATCGCGATAACGATAC
>JAZUHQ010000235.1:0-2857 GCA_045641805.1 Lachnospiraceae bacterium | reverse complement strand
CATGAGCTGAGCCGCCAAAGCCTCACACTTTTCCCTGCACACCTGAGGATCTTTTTTTGCCCTGCCATCCACAATGATGTCTGTATCCGTATAACGGATCAGGGCATTCTTTTCCTGACAGCCATCCACATAGGCTTTCAGACTGTTGTAGCGTGCATCGTAGTGTTCAATGACTTCATAGAGCTTGCCCTGGAAGTAGCAGTCCATCGTATAGGTTCTTGCCTTTTCAGGAAGCAGAAAGACTTCCCTGGCATCGGCGATGACATTGCCTTCCATAAAAAGGGACGGTCTTCGGATCTTCTTAAAGACATCCGCTCTCTGGTACCAGCCAAGGACAAGCGACTTGTCTTCCTTGGCAGTTACAAAGATAACACGGACACCTTCCATCTTCTCGGTCTGAACCGTACTCTCGTAGAAGTCCTCCGGATCCAGACAGATTTCTCCTGTCTCCTCACGACTTCTTGTCAGTGCATAACACTGACCGTTATAATCAAAAAATTCATTCATCGGAAGTGTCGCCACTTCCGGTATGTTGATCACTAAAATTGCCATAGGGTCTCCAAAAAAAGTGCGGAGGGGGCTGCCCTCCGCGATCCTGTCTTAACTCAGATTAATCAACCTTCTGTGGTTCCGGATAGTCTACACCAAATGTCTCCACTTCCATCTTGGCGATTTTCTGCGGATCTCTTGGCTTATCACCCCAGCCTGTCTTCACACATGCGATCTTGTCTACGATATCGAGACCTTCGATCACTTTACCGAATGCGGCATACTGGCCATCCAGATGTGGTGCATTCTCGTGCATGATAAAGAACTGGGAACCTGCGGAATCAGGATACATGGAACGTGCCATGGATAACACACCCTTTGTGTGCTTTAAATCGTTCTTGAAACCGTTCATAGCGAACTCACCCTTGATCATGTAACCCGGGCCACCCATACCTGTACCCATTGGGTCACCGCCCTGGATCATGAAACCACGGATAACTCTGTGGAAAATCAGGCCGTCAAAGAAGCCCTTCTTAACGAGGGAAATGTAGTTGTTAACTGTATTTGGGGCGATCTCAGGATATAACTCAGCCTTCATCACATCGCCGTTTGACATTGTAATTGTAACAATAGGATTTGCCATGTTTCTTACCTTCCGTTTCACTATATTTGCCGGCTTCCGATACCAGCCAGCCTATGGTCTTATTTTACAGAAAATATGGCCTGATGTAAAGGCTATTCAGCCTTTTCAGGGATTCTGAGATGACAGCATGTCCTGCAAATGGTAAGATAGGAGTGTTATTAAAAAAGAAAGGAACCCTATCATGGATTCAAAGAATAAACACACCAGACTCAAACCGATTCTGCTTCCTCTTCTTTTGGGAGTGATCCTCTCCGGGCTCGGTTTTCTGGTCATGCGGATGGCGGCTGCGGTGCCGGGCTTTGCGGACCGCTACTATGAAAGCGTCTACGTCCGTCTTGAAAACACGATCGCCAGACTGTCCGGTCTGTTTCCCTTCTCTCTTGTGGAAGCCGGACTCTATATCGCTATTCTCCTGCTGCTTTTCTTCCTGTGCCGTCTGATCTTCCGGATCATCCGTCACAAGGATGGACGAAAAGGGATCTTTTATCACACCGCCCACTTCATTTCAGGGCTGGTCCTTTTTGCAGGTATTTTGTTTTTCCTCTACGCCTTCTGCTGTGGAACCAACTACCGAAAAACTTCCTTTGCCGACATGGCCGGCATTCCACTGGATCTTTACACCCCGCAGGAGCTTCTCGATACCTGTGTCTATCTGACCCAGGAACTGATCGATCTGGAACCGGCGATCGCGAGAGAGGAGGATGGCACTATGTTGCTAAGTAAAGACGCAAAGACATATGCCCATGATGTTATGGCCAATCTTGGTCAAACCTATCCTTTTCTTTCCGGCTACTATCCGAATCCAAAAGGACTCATGGTGTCCAGAATCCTCTCTGTTCAGAGCCTCTCCGGTGTCTATTCACCCTTTACCATCGAGGCCAACTACAACAATGAGATGACGGACTATAACATCCCTTTTACCATGTGCCATGAACTGTCTCACCTGAAAGGCTTTATGCAGGAAGAAGAAGCCAACTTTATTGCTTATCTGGCCTGCGAGCAGAGTGATCTGCCTGAATACCGCTACAGCGGTCTGATGCTCGGCTGGACTTACTGCACCAATGAACTCTATAATCTCAACAAGGATATCTATTATCAGCTGAGAGCCTATCTTCCATCCGGTGTGGAGGCCGATCTCAAAGCCAACACAGAATTCTGGGACCGCTTTGAAGACAAGACCATCTCCGATGTCCATGAGAAGCTGAATGATGCCTACCTCAAAGGGAATGGTCAGACGCATGGCGTTGCCAGCTACGACATGGTAACAGGTCTTATTGTCCGCTACTACCATCCACACGAATCTTAAACACGAAAAAGCATCCCCATGGGATGCTTTTTCGTTATCATTCTTTAAACTAATCTATGACTTATTCTTCATCAATGGCAACAAAACTGTCGTCCAGTTCAATACCAAGATCTGCAGCGATCTGAGCATTGCACACCTTTGTCAGCTCGATTGGATCACCGATTGGCATTGTTGCAGGATCTGCACCGTTGACAAGGATGTCATATGCCATCTCACCTGCATGGTGGCCGATCTCATAGAAGCTGATGGAGAGGGAAACAAGACCACAGCCTTTAACCTGGCCTTCTTCACCACAGACGATTGGAACACCTGCAGGACGGGCAACGGCATCAATGATACCCTGGTTGGAGGAGACGGTGTTATCTGTAGGAACATAGATTACATCACACTCAGCAACTGCATTTGTGACGATTGTCTGA
>JAZUHQ010000234.1:0-3348 GCA_045641805.1 Lachnospiraceae bacterium | reverse complement strand
TGCCTACAGGTGCCCATCCGTGTGCCACGCTGTTATGGCTCTTACCTTCAGCCACTGCCTGTGGATTGTGAGGTCCGTTGTAGAGACCGATAAAAGCGTCTCGGCTTGTGTCAAAGCCGGCAACCGGTGCATTGACGGAATAAACCGCATAGTGGTTTCGTCTCTCTCTGTATTCTGTCTTGTGATAGATCGTGCTGCCGATCACCTCGACCTCGCCGGTTGAGAAGTTTCTCTGGAAGTTGGAGGCGTCATCCTGAGCATTCCAGAGACAGAACTCCACATAGCTGAAAAGATCGATGTCTTTAGCTGTATCACTCTCGTTGGTCAGCGTCAGTCTGGTGACTTCGCATGTCTCGTCGATCGGAACAAAGACTTCCTGTTTGGCACGAAGACTGTTCTTGGTGGATTCAAAAATAGAATAGCCAAGACCGTGACGGCAGGTGTAGCTGTCCAGTTCCGTCTGAACAGGCTGCCAGCCCGGATTCCAGATCACATCATTCTCTTTGATATAGAAATAATGGCCGTTCTGATCGATTGGACTGTTATTGTAACGATAACGTGTAAGTCGTAACAGCTTTGCGTCTTTATAAAAGCTGTAACCACCACTTGTGTTGGAAATCAGGGAGAAAAACGCCTGAGAACCAAGATAATTGATCCAAGGAAGGGGCGTTTTTGGGGTTGTGATCACATATTCCTTATTATGATCGTCAAAATAGCCATATTTCATTGAAGACACCTTCTTTTCATAATAATTGTCGGACACACTCAAAACTGCGTAGTTGAGGCGTAATCGTTTAAGTATATAGTACAGTTTAATTATATGATTCGTCAAGGGAAAAAGCAATATCCAATAAAAATATACAAAAGATTATAAGATTATCTTGACTATTTAAGCAAACTGCTATATAGTAAAAGTACGAAAACGATTAAGCGTTTTCGAAAAGGTTTAAGTAGAGTTTAGCTGATAGTTAAGGAGAAATTAGTGGCATCATTAAGAGACATTGCCGCAGCATGCGGGGTATCCACAGCAACCGTCAGTAAAGCACTGAACGATCAGAAGGATATCAGCCAGGCGACTAAGGACCGTGTCATTCAGATGGCAAGGGAGATGGGTTACAAACCCAACTTAGCGGCCAAGGCCTTAAAGACAAAACGCACAAATAACATCGGTGTTTTGTTCGTTGATGACAATATGAGTGGCCTGACTCATGACTACTTTGCGTGGGTTTTGGACAGTTTTAAAAAGACAGCAGAGGAAAAAGGGTACGATATTACATTCATCAATAGCTCCAAAACATCACCGAATCATATGTCTTATCTTGAACACGCATTGAGCAAAGGCTTCGATGGTGTAGCCATCGCCTGTGTCGATTTCGAGTCACCGGAGGTGGCAGAGCTGGTACAGAGCGATATCCCGGTTGTTACCATCGACTATGTGTTCAATAACAAACAGGCTGTTCTTTCCAACAACAGCATTGGAATGAGAGATCTGGTGACTTACATCCTCAACAAGGGACATCGTAAGATCGCCTATATCCATGGAACACCATCCATGGTTACACAGAATCGTTTATCTTCCTTTTACAGGACACTCAGTGAATGGGGAATCGATGAGCCGGATGCTTATATCCGCTCCTGTCATTACCGTGACATTAAGAGCTGTTATAAACTGGCCGGTGAACTTCTGGATCTTCCGGATCCACCAACCTGTATCCTCTTCCCGGATGATTTCGCGCTGATCGGCGGCTTAAATGCCATCAGAGAAAGAGGAATGCGCGTTCCTGATGATGTTTCCGTTGCCGGATACGATGGTATCCCGCTTGGCCATTATCTTGAACCGCAGTTGACCACTTACAGTCAGGATAAACAGATGATCGGACAGACAGCAGCAGAAAAGCTGATCGAACTGATCGAAAGTCCTAAGACCACCGTGATTGAAACGGCGACGATCGAAGGACACGTAAGAGAAGGCAGATCCGTCAAGGATCTGAACAGGTAAATTTGTTATTTATTATGCTGAACGAGAAAACGAGCATAACAAATATAGAACGATTACTTTTATATTAATGGGAGGACAAATATGAAAAAGAGAACATTAAGTATCGTTTTAGCATCTGCAATGATTCTTTCACTTGCAGCTTGTGGTTCCAAACCAGCTCCAGCACCAGCTCCTGCAGAAACAAAGGCAGCTGAAACAGAGGCAGCAGAGACAGAAGCAGAGGCAGAGGCTCCTGCAAGCGATGAAGGCGCAGTATTAAATATCCGCGTATGGAACGAAGAGTTTAAGAGCCGTCTTGAAGATCACTATCCAGGTTATGAGAAGATCGATGGTGTAACAGGTAAAATTGGTGACACTCAGGTTAACTGGATCGTTGTAGCTAACGAAGGTAATGCTTACCAGAATGCTCTTGACGAGGCACTTCTTGCTCAGGAAAGCGCTGCAGCAGATGAGAAGACAGATATCTTCCTCGTTGAAGCTGACTACGCATTAAAATATGTTGATACAGAGTACGCTATGGCTCTTTCCGAACTTGGTCTTACAGATGCAGATTTCGCAGATCAGTTCCAGTACACAAAGGACGTTGTTACAGACTCTAACGGCAACCTCAAGGGTGCATCCTGTCAGGGCTGTCCTTGTCTTATGATCTACAGAAGAGACATCGCTCAGGTAGTATTTGGTACAGATGATCCTGATGAGATCCAGGCTCATTTCGATAACTGGGATCTTTTCAAAGAATCCGCAGCAGCTCTTAAAGAAGCTGGTTATAATGTAACATCTTCCGCAAATGATACATTCCGTGTATTCTCCAACAACGTAACATCCAAGTGGGTTGAGGATGGCGCAATCAACATCGATGAGAACATCATGAACTGGGTTGAGCTTTCCAAGGAAATGGTTGATGCAGGTCAGACAGATACATACGGTCTGTGGTCTGATGACTGGAGCAAGGGCTTCTACGAAGACGCTAACGTATTCTGTTACTTTGGACCAGCTTGGTTCATCGACTTCTCCATGGCAGCAGGTGCTGAAGGTTCTGTAGCTACAGCTGGTGGCTGGGCAGCAACAGAAGGTCCTCAGGGCTTCTTCTGGGGTGGTACATGGATCTGTGCAGCAGCTGGAACAGATAACCCAACAATCGTTGGCGATATCATGAGACAGTTAACATGCAACCCAGATATCATGACAGATATCGTAAAAGCTGATAACGACTTCGTAAACAACAAACCAGCTATGGAAGCTATGGCTCAGGATGAGACATACGGCGATGCAGTTCTTGGCGGACAGAATGCACTTCCAATGTTCTGCGCAGGCGTTGAGAAAATCGACCTTTCCAACATCTCCAACTA
>JAZUHQ010000233.1:0-4105 GCA_045641805.1 Lachnospiraceae bacterium | reverse complement strand
AAACCATTCTCAGACTGGAAAGCGACGGTTGGATCTGCATAATCACTGCATAAGCTTGGGATACCGATACCAAGGTTTACTGTATCGCCTTCATTGAAGTACTGTGCACATCTTCTGGCAATAAATCTTCTGTTGTCTAACATTATTCCAGACCTCCCTCTTCATTATATTCAAAGCCAAGTTTGTTTGCCTTAATTCTGCCGATCAGGCGGTTTGGCTCATAATTACCTACATAGATCATATCTGTGTACATTGCAGGCACCTTGACATCATCAGGGGAGATCTCATTCAGGTCACAGAAAAGATCACACTGAACGATATGGAGATCTGCACACATTGCCATAATCGGATGGGATGCTGTACCTGTTCCATGATAAGCCAGATTGCCAAGAGGATCGGATCTGCGACAGCGTGTCAGTGCCAGATCACAATGAACCGCTTCCTCTACAAGATACTCCTCGCCATTCACAGTGATTTTCTGCTTGCCTTCTTCAACGACTGTACCGAGACCCGTCTTTGTAAGGACACCGCCGAGGCCTGAACCACCGCATCTTACACGCTCAATAAAACTTCCCATTGGGCTGAGTTCGATCTCGAGCTCGCCATTCAGCATCATCTTGGATGCAATAGGATTCATTCCGATATGGGTTGTCAGCATGGAGTCCACCTGTCCATTTTCGATCAGTTTGCTCTGTGCAAAGCCAGAATCTGCCGCATCGATTGAAACAAGCTTCAGGTGCTTAACACCACTCTCCACAAGCATATCGATGAGTTCCCATGGCATATAGGTACCGCCCTGGCCACCGATCGCAACTGTCATACCATCCTTAAAGCAAGCCATGATTTCCTCACGTGTTCTTACTTTACCACGCATTTCGCTCATTTGTATTCCTCCTGTTTTCTATTATTCATTTCTTTTGTGACTAACTAATACCAATGCTTTTCTTTCTGCTAACATATTCTGTATGCGCCTTAAGGGAAAAGATGGTTCTTCATACTATTATGATACCCAAGATCCGTCAAAATCGGAAAAGCCGATTCCGTATAAGTAGATTCGCAAATGGTATAACCGCAAAATAGGATTGTAAAGAAAATTCCTTAATGATATAATATTCTTTCGTTAGGAGGTATGACTTTTTATGGAAAAATTAATGAATCTGATTTCCGCTGAAGTATCCAAAGCATTTGCTGATGCAGGATATGATGAAAAATTAGGAAAAGTGACAGTATCAAACCGTCCTGATTTATGTGAATTCCAGTGCAATGGCGCTATGGCCGGTGCTAAGCAGTACCGCAAGGCACCTTTCATGATTGCCGATGCGGTTGCTGAAAAGCTCCAGGGCAATGCCATGTTTGCATCCGTTGATTCCGTAAAGCCGGGATTTTTAAATATTAAATTATCTGAAAGCTTTGTTGCTGACTATATGAACCAGATGGCTTCTTTTGAAAAGCTGGGTGTTGAAGAGCTCGGTCACGGAGAGACCATCATCGTTGACTACGGCGGTGCTAACGTTGCAAAACCACTGCATGTCGGTCATCTTCGTTCCGCAGTTATCGGCGAAAGCATCAAGCGTATGGGCAAGTATGTTGGCTACAACATGATCGGCGACGTTCATTTAGGTGACTGGGGTCTTCAGATGGGTCTCATCATCGAAGAGCTCCGCGACAGAAAACCTGAACTCTGCTACTTTGATGAAAGCTACGAAGGTCCATATCCTGAAGAAGCGCCTTTCACAATCAGTGAGCTTGAGGATATCTACCCTACAGCCAGTGGTAAGTCCAAGGTTGACGAAGCTTTCAAAGAGCGTGCACACCAGGCAACACTCAAGCTTCAGAACGGCTATGCGCCTTTCAGAGCAATCTGGAAGCACATCATGGCTGTATCCGTGACTGACCTTAAGAAAAACTATGGCAACCTCAACGTTTCCTTCGAACTCTGGAAAGGTGAGAGTGATGCCGATCCATATATCCCTGGCCTGATCCAGGATCTCCAGGACAAGGGCCTTGCTTATGAAAGCCAGGGTGCACTTGTTGTCGATATCGCAGAGGAGACAGACTCCAAGGAGCTCCCTCCATGTATCGTCAGAAAATCCGACGGTGCAGCACTTTATGCGACATCCGATCTTGGTACCATCATTGAGAGAGAAAATCTTTATGCACCGGCTGCTTATATCTACATCACAGATATGCGTCAGTCTCTCCACTTTACACAGGTCTTCCGTGTCGCTAAAAAGGCAGGCTATGTAAAACCGGATGCCAACATGATCCATATCGGTTTTGGCACCATGAACGGCAAGGACGGCAAGCCATTCAAGACAAGAGATGGCGGCGTTATGCGTCTTGAGCATCTGATCGCTGATATCAACGAGGCCGTTTATGCGCGTATCATGGAGAACAGAACCGTATCCGAAGAGGAAGCAAGAGAAACAGCCAAGATCGTTGGTCTGTCCGCCCTCAAGTACGGCGACCTTTCCAACCAGGCTCCAAAGGATTATGTCTTCGATATGGACCGCTTTATCTCCTTCGAGGGCAACACTGGTCCTTACATCCTTTATACAATCGTTCGTATGAAGTCCATCCTCAAGAAATACGAGGAAAGCGGCAAGTCTGCTGCAGGCAAACCAATCTTACCTGCTCATTCTTCTGAGGAGAAGGATCTCATGCTGGCACTGTCCAAGTTCAACGCTGTAATCGAGGGTGCTTTCGAAGATACTGCACCTCATAAGATCTGCGCTTATATCTACGACCTGGCCAATGCCTTCAACCGTTTCTACCATGGCACAAAGATCATGTCTGAAGAAAATGAAGACCTTCAGGCAAGTTATATCAACCTGCTTGCACTTTCCAAGCGTGCACTTGAAGCAGGTATCGATATTCTCGGTTTTGAAGCACCAGAGCGTATGTAATTTAAAAACCCATCAAATATTTTAAGGCACTATCCCAATGCATCTCGCATTCAGGCAGTGCCTTTTTATCTTTCATCTGATTATTCATTTTTGTTTATATCAACTATAATAATCATTTATTACACGATTATCAGGATTTCTGATATACAGTATACATCAACAATTGGGAATTTTTTCCTTTCCAATAGGGGGACAGTATAGAATGCATAACAATAAGGCTCCGTCCTTGTCAAAGGCCTTAAGGACGGTATTCCTATCGCTCTTGGCTACTTTACGGTTGCCTTTTCTCTGGGCATCGTCGCCCGAAATGCAGGCCTCACACCCTTCCAGGGTTTTGCGGCCAGCCAGTTTACAGCCGCATCCGCAGGTGAATTCGCTGTTTTCCAGCTGATCATTGCAGGCACTACATGCCTGGGTGTCATGCTGATCTCTCTGATCACCAATGCCCGCTATCTTCTGATGAGCTGTGCTTTAAGCCAGCGTGTTCCGGAAGACCTGAATATCTTCCATCGTATGCTGCTTTCCCTGACCATCACCGATGAAATATTTGGTATTACCATTGCACAACCCGGAATGATCAATCCCTTCTATAGCTATGGTGCCTACCTGATCGCCGCACCATCCTGGGCCGCCGGCACATCCATTGGCATTATCGCCGGCAACCTGCTTCCTGCAAGATTAGTCACAGCGCTCGGTGTTGCCCTTTACGGTATGTTCATTTCCACACTGGTCCCTGCAGCCAAGAAACAGCGCCTGATCGCAGGCCTGATCGCCGTCTGCTTTGTCGTCAGCTACCTTCTTTCCATCTGCCCGGTAATCCGTGAGCTTTCTGATGGCACTCGTGTCATCATCTCCACCATCATCCTTTCATCCGGTGCAGCAATCCTCTTCCCTGTGAAGAACTTAGAGGAGGTATAAAGAATGAACATGAACTGGCTTTATATTCTGACCATGATCCTGACCACCTACGCGATCCGTGCCTTACCACTGACACTGATCCGCCGTCAGATCACCAATACTTTTATCCGTTCCTTCCTGTATTATCTGCCTTATGTCACTTTATCCGTAATGACATTCCCTGCTATCTTACATGCCACAGATAATCCACTGGTTGGTGCCTTAGCCCTTGTCGGTGGCTTTGCCGCTGCCATCATCGGCCTTGGACTCATGCAGGAAGTCGGATCGTAGCCATGTCGTTC
>JAZUHQ010000232.1:0-5365 GCA_045641805.1 Lachnospiraceae bacterium | reverse complement strand
ATCACGGTCTATGAGTTCATGACTGCTGGCATTCCCCACTACGAGCTGGAAAAACTTCAGCCGCAAATTGCATCGGCGCTGGCCTGCTTTGTGATCAAAATTGCGGACGGCCCCAGCCGAAGCCGTGTGCTGCTCTACACGGTTCCCTCTGGCAGCGCCATTCCCGATACGCTCTTCTGGGACAAGCCCGTGAAAAAGGACTCTGTCCTCGACTTCGGGGGAACCATTGCGGGAACGGATGTCACTTACGATTTGGAGCAAATCCCGCATATCCTGCTGGGTGGTTCCACCGGCTCCGGTAAAACAGTTCTGCTCCGGCTGCTACTGAAGCAGTGCATTGCCAAAGGCTATGAGGTACATATTGCCGACTTCAAAGGCGGTATCGACTACTCCGGTGAGAAAGTTTTATGTGCGATGCGCATTGCTGTTGAGCTCTTAGCACAGTCCCCTGAGGGCTATGCTCACTATGACAAGTTTTACGAAGGTCTTGGCATGATCAACCAGATCGTAGCCAATGCCCGCAAGCAGGTTGCAAGACGTGCTCTGGCTTTTGGTAAAGAATATAAAGATGATCCTGTCATCTACACCATGGGCAGCGGTGCTTCCTGGAGTTCCGCATACATGGAAAGCATTTGTATTTTTATGGAAATGCAGTGGATCGATTCCGCCTGCATCCATACCGGCGAATACTTCCACGGTCCATTTGAAGTCACCAATGCCAATACCCCATTCCTGATCCAGATTGCTGAAGGCAGCACTCGTGCCCTTGATGAAAGAGCCCTGACCTTCCTTCAGAAATATGGCAAACGTATCGAGATCGTCGACGCTAAAGAGCTGGGTCTTTCCACTATCGATGCTTCCGTTGTTGACTACTTCAATCACACTTTATTCAACAACGTCTACGCGATCTACAACCATGAGCTCTCCATCCAGCGTCAGCATCCACTTTCCACACGTCGTTACATGTGGAAGGTTGAATACTAGACCCTCAATAAACTAAGAAATGTAATGATTTTTTCATTTATCACTCCCCCATTATCGGCTCCTCTTAATGCTCCTCATTAAGAGGAGCATTTTCTATAGGTGCATAGAAAAAAAGCGCCTATAGCCCACAAAAAAAATCCCCCCGCATCATCACAGGATGATACAAGGGGATTGATTCGTTTATGATTGAAACCTTTTCAGATTTCTGACAAGTCTTAGCCCTTAACCGCACCGGCTGAAAGACCACGTACAAACTGCTTCTGCATGCAGATGTAAAGAATGATCATTGGCAGAGATGCGATCAGGATACCAGCCAGCATGGTAACATAGTCAGACTTTAAGTCACCCTGGAAGGACATCAGACCAAGAGGAATTGTCATAAGCTTTTTGGACTCCAGGAATACGTTCGCGAAAAGGAACTCATTCCATACGAAGTTCAGGTTAACGATCGCTGCTGATGCAAGTACCGGTCTACTCATCGGAATAATGATGCTATGGAAGATCTGGAAAGTAGACGCACCATCGATGATCGCTGCCTCTTCGACTTCCTTCGGAATACTGATAAAGTAAGATCTCAGAAGGAACATGGTAAATGGAATACGGAAAGCGATATACGGAAGGATGATTGCAGCACGTGTATCATACAGATGTAACATTCTGATGATCTTGAACAGAGGTACAAGCGCAACCTGTTCGGAAAGTGCCATACCACCAAGAACGATCAGGAAAATGATATCTTTACCCTTCAGATCAAATCGTGTCAGACCATAAGCCAGCATTGTTGAGATCAGAAGGATGAAGAAAATAGAAATACCACTAGTGATTACGGAACTGACAAAGTAATTGTAAAGGCCTTTGCCCCATGCTGTCGCATAGTTCACAAACTGTGGCACCTTTGGAAGCGCCATAGAGTTAATGAACATTTCCTGGTTGGTCTTTAAAGAGTTAACGATCAGCCAGATAACAGGCAGGATAATGATCAGAACCAGTGCCATAAGAAAAACATGAGTCAGGATCGTTAAAGCGATCTTTTTTGCTTTTCCAGTTTCATTATTCATCATAAACCTCCTTACTGCTCACCGGATCTGGTGACACGAAGCTGAATGATTGATAAAGTAACTGTGATGACAAAGATCAATACGCCTGTAGCTGCAGCCATACCCATATCGTCATGCAGGAACGCATTCTGATAAAGGAAGAGGCCCAATACCTGCGACGAGTCACCCGGACCGCCGCTCGTGGTCGTATAGACTTCAGTGAACAGCTTGAATGCACCGATAACTGTGATAATGGTACAAACAAGGAGCTGCTCTTTTGCAAGTGGGAGGTAGATATCGATTGCTCGACGAATCGGACCTGCACCATCGATAATCGCAGCTTCAATGTAATCCATAGGAACACTCTGGAAAGCAACGATCATCAGCATTGCAATATAACCTGTGAACTGCCACTGGCTCATGGCGATGATACAGAAGATTGCAAGCTTCTTATCGCCCAGCCATGTCTGCTGGAACTCAGGTCTGCCGATCATTTTGATAAAACCGTTTAAAAGACCGGCTGTAGGGTTATAAACGAATGTGAACATCATACCGATCGCTGTCAGGGAAATCAGGCTAGGGATGAAGTAAACGCTTCGGTAGAAGGCTGCAAGTTTGCCGACAAACTTACTCTCCAGCACAAGCGCGATAACAGTACCAAAGCCTACCTGAACGATCAGAGAAATAATACAATAATAAATATTATTGCGAAGCATTACCGGGAAAGTATCATCTGTAAAGAGACGGCGGAAGTTGTCAAAAGCAACAAACTTCATGCCTGAGGAATAAGATGATAAGCGGAAAAAGCTATAAACCACATTCATGAAAATCGGAATATAGACAAATCCCAGTACCATAAATAAACCCGGAAGGATATAAAGATAAAGAGATGGTTTATTTCTTCTCATATCAGACTTCCTTTCTCTTGAGCCCCAAAAACTCACCATTTTTTAAGACTCGCATACTATACAAAAACTGCTGCCATGGCTTACCACCTATGGCAGCAGTTTTCTCATCATTTATTCATGATCGAATGACGATCTTGTTATAGTCTATGAATCAGAACAATGAATTCCGATTACTGAACCAGTGTCTGAGCTTCTGCTGCGCTCTTCTGAATCTTTGTCATTGCATCAGCTGCAGCATCACCATCGATAACGTTGGAAATCTGCTGTAAGTACTCTTCACATACTGTGGAGTAAAGAGCTGCATCGAACCAAGGACCCATCTCATGTGCATTAAGAATCAGGCTGTAAGCTTCCTGAAGACCTGCATCTTCAAGGTTAGCATCTACACCTTCAGAAGCGTTGAACCAACCAACATCAACTGCCTGCTGAGCACCAACTTCTGCGCCAAGGAACCACTTAAGGAACTCTACGCACTCATCTGGATACTGAGTCTGGCTGGAAACTACGAAACCTTCAGGCTCACCTGTAAGGATTGTAGGATCGCCGGCACCGTCAACTGCAGGGAACATGAACATACCCCAGTTAAACTCTGTACCTTCTGTCTCCATGTAGATGTTTGTTAACTCTACAAGCTCAACATAACACATAGCTGCCTGACCTGTTGTGAACATCTGACGAGCCATATCATGTGTCATACCGTTAACACCCATGTTCATGTAGCCAACAAGCTGCTGCATAAGCTCAAGTGCCTTCTCATAACCTGGATCTGTGAACTCGCCCTTTGTAGGATCGAAGTCGTTAGCTCTTGTTTCACCGTCAACAAGCATCTGGTTTAATGTACCAATGTAGTGAGCTGCTGGCCACTGATCAGAGTTACCTTCAGCGATTGGTGTGTACTTGCCATCAGCCTGGATTGTATCGAGACAAGCGATGAACTCATCCCATGTCTGAGGAACTTCAAGACCAAGTTCATCAAAGATGTCTCTGTTGTAAGCAAATACCTTACCATCAAGACGGAATGGAACACCGTAGATCATGCCATCGGATGTTGTGTAGTTAACCATCTGGGAATCGATCAGGCTGTCTGCCCATGCCTGGTCAGCTTCCATGTATGGTGTAAGGTCAAGGATCAGGTTCTCACGGATGAAACGCTCGGAGAACTCACCTGCCCAGCTGTAGAAAATATCTGGCTGCTCTTCTGTACCGATAACAGTTTTGATTTTCTCTTTGTAAGGCTGGTTCTGAGCACTGGAGATCACGATATCAATGTCTTCATGTGCTGCTTCGTACTCAGCGATCTTGGACTCGATGAAAGTATTTGCAGGATCATCTGGGAAACGATGGAAGAATTTGATAACCTTTTTCTCTCCAGAGTTGGATGCTGCTTCTGTAGCAGCTGGAGCTGCACCACCGTTACCAGCTGGTTTGGACTCTCCGCCGCCACATGCAGCTAAAGATGCAACCATGATAACTGAAAGACCAAGTGCAAGACCTTTTGTTAATCTGTTTTTCATAATTTCTCCTCCTTTTTAAATCTGTCACGATTGGATTTTGATGCTATGCAAACCACACAATTGTCGACCAAAGAGCTTGTCTCCTTTTTGTCATTTTTTAATAGACACCGTACAATGGCAACATTTTTTTGTATTATATCACATAACATTTTATGCAATACATTATATAATGTTATATATATTTTTTCAACATATTTTTTCATTTGAAACAAAAAAAGGATGCAAAATGATCTGCATCCTTGTAAAACAGCTATTTACTTGTGCTAATTGACGATTGTCAATGTATAACGTTCCGGATTGATCACCAGCTTGGTAAAGTGAATGATCGTTCCATCCTCTGCTGCCACTGTATCCTTCTGAAGAAGCAATGGCTGCTTCATGGAAACACCGAGAGATTTGGCTTCTGATTCCTTAGGATAACAGATATCAACGGTCTTGATGGCATGCTTTGGTATATAACCATGTTCACGAAGACTTGAATATAAAGAACCTGTCAGATTTTCTCCAAGAAGATACTTATGCTCCATTCCAAAGAAATTCTCTTCGAGCATGACAGCTTCACCATCACATAAGCGGATACGATAGATTCTGAGGGTCTTATCCCCTTCTTCGATCTTCAGTGCTTTCGCAACAGATGCAGAGGCCTTGACCCAGCCCACGGAAATCAGTTCAGAGGAAGCTTTTTTATTGTCCGTTTCACATATTTCCGTAAAGCTCAGCAGCTTATCCATCACACGGTTCAACTTTTTGGCAGAGACAAAGGTACCAATTCCCTGTTTCTTAACGACCAGTCCATCTTCATCCAGTAATTCAATGGCCTTCCTGACAGTGATACGGCTGGCATTATAAAGCTCACAGAGTTCAGTCTCTGTCTGAATCTTTTCATTTTCCTTGAGTTTTTCCGTCATAATGTCATTTTTAA